>NZ_JACSOE010000029.1:0-48654 GCF_014349115.1 Alteromonas sp. BZK5
GTACAGGTCCGTCGGCGACAATAACGAAAAGAAAATCTGTGTAAGACTGCTCAGTCATGCTTTCAATGGCTTCGCGAAGCCACTTCGCATTGTCAGCTTGGTAAACCGCCATAGCAATTATCGATTCGACATGCTGTTTTTTATTGTTATTTTGAAGAATAGAGAATTGATTTATCAAGAAATTTTACCAACGTAAAAAAGTAACAGAGAAAATAAAAGCGCCTTAACTGTGCGCTTTTATTTGTTGGCATGTTACAGAGATTTTACTAAGCCTGCCACGATTTTACTCAAACTATGCGGTTAATCGCTTCACAAAGCGCAGTACACTCCAAATATGTTGGATAACAAGACTGTACACAACGAGTAGCCCAATAAAGCCCCAGAACATGACGGCTTCAGCTACATGATAGACTTCTCCTAATATACCGATTAAGCAATAACATGCTCCGAGCAAAAGGATAGCAACAAGTGACTTTCTACTGCTAAGCCCTGCACGCATAAAGATATTGTGAAGGTGCTGACGGTCAGGTTTGAGCATTGATTGCCCCTTCCGCGCACGGCGATACATGATCGCGGCCATGTCCATTAATGGAAGGCCGACTAACCACACCGCAGTAATGGGCCTAAATGCAGCAGCTTCACCTTGAGTGTGATCAACAAGCAACCATACGATAGTGAGCCCAACGAACATACTGCCAGCATCACCCATAAATATCTTATTGCCTTTAAACCCTTTCCAACTCAAATTAAAAGCAAGAAAAGGAACAATAGCTGCAACGATGATAAGCGGCTCCATGATGGAGGCTCCGTTACCAGTAAAGATCAAAAAGCCCGCAACTGTTAATAGAATAACAAGGCTCATACCGCCGGCTAATCCATCAATACCGTCTATCATGTTAAACGCATTGATGACACCGACCACACAAATGATCGTAAAGAAATACCCACCTAGGTCGAGAAATACCTCACCTGTTCCGAAGATATTACCCAAAGATGTAATATAGTTTTGCGCGCTCCATGCCATGATCGCTGCAACACCAAATTGGCACATAAGGCGGCCTTTGGCACTCAGGTCAAAACGGTCATCCAACATACCAAGCAAGACAACAAATGCTGATGCGGTGAAAAACAGAGGGTTGTTTTTCATCCACACATCTGTCGCGACGCTGGCAACAAGCACGGCCATAAAAATAGCCACACCACCTGTTAGAGGTACAATTCCGGCGTGACGTTTTCGCGCTGATGGTTGGTCAACTAAGCCAAATTGATGCGCTAAAGGCGTCATGACCACCAAAAGGATAAGGGCGACGAAAAATGCAGTAAAAAGCGGGACAAACTGCAAATAAGCTAGCATAAAACACACAACCTCGCGTTACCGACAAAAACACAGCTATTTGTAGTAGTTTCTGTCAATACACATGCAAATTTTGATAAAAAACTAAATGTTGCTTCCATTTATTTACAACTTCCATTTCTTCCAGCGCGATGAGGGCATCTTGTTATGAGTATGCGGATAGAAAACTTCGATATAATATAAAACATTTGTCTAAGTAACCACCCTTCATGCATAAATAACCTATCAAAACGTGTCAAAAACTCATTTGTTGCGAGAATAACCTTAATCACCGCTAAAAAGAGAACCTGTTGTGCGTCTTCTCGCCGCCTCTCTCGAACTATCTCAGCTTCTGTTGTAACGATTGAATAACTTCTTTATTCCTTTAACCTGTTAACTTACTCGTCTATTTCCAGTCTTTGCAATGCCAAAAACATATCGAGTTACACTATTGATATGAACTTGTCTTCTATATTGCAGTCTTGGTGAAGACTCAGACAATTCAGCAACTGCGATAGCGAACATGCTTTTTTTAAAACTTATGTTATCCTAGCGCGAAATTGCTATATGGATATGAAAGCTAATGTTCAAACAATTATCTCGTCTAATTTTACCTATCGTAGTTACGGTAGGCGTAGCTGGGTGTTCTAACACTCCTACCGCCACTAAGGCTGACATTCCTTTGGTGCATTCTTCTCTTGCTTATTCCCTTGCACCGGACAAAGAGCTTGCAATAAATATTCCAAAAGCCAACATTTATCATGATACGCAGGAATCATTTTCAATACGCTTCAATGGCCACCAATACGAGTCCTTGAAGCACTATATATCCGCCACAGGCAATAAATGTATCCGATTTTCTTTACAAGACGGTGAAACAGCGTCTTCTAATATTCAGCGTAAAATGACGACATGTCAGCGAAACGGTCAATGGCGAGTTATTACTCCCTTAGTAGCTTCGGCAACAGTGCAAGGTGAATAGATAAATGCAGTCAACCAGCATCAAAAAAACTTTAAAGCGCCTGACGCTAGCGGCTTGTGCAACGTCACTTCTTTTCGCTTATGTGGGCACTGCAAGCGCGCAAAGCGTGGAACAATTGCAGCAATTAAGAGAAAGAGCTCAGCAGAGCCAGAGTAGCGGCATTGCTAATCAGTCCGTATCGCCATTGAGTATTTCAACCCAGCGAACGCTTCCAGGCGCTAGCAGTTCTGCGAATACCATGGGACAGTTTTCAACCCAGCCTCGTAATGGCGTAAACTTACCTGGCGAGCCAACTATTGATACTGTTTTTCCTGCGCAAGCGCCTATGGAAAACCCACCTTTTGCAGCCAACTTATTTATTGGTGGATTTGAGTCAGAACGCAGCACAGGTCTTAATGATAACTATCTCGTTGCACCGGGCGATAAAATTTCAATATGGCTGTGGGGGGCGGTTAACTTTTCTGACGTAGTAACCGTTGATAATCAAGGCAATATTTTTATTCCTAACATTGGTCCTATCCGTGTTGCAAATACACCTGCTGGCAGTGTAAATCAAACCGTTACTGCAAAAATCAGACAGGTTTATACAAACGATGTAAATGTTTACGTTAACCTTCTTACATCAACGCCCGTGTCAATTTTCGTTTCTGGCCCGGTGCTAAGACCTGGTCAATATGCAGGCCTCGCCTCAGATAGCGTGCTGTATTACCTAAAACGCGCTGGTGGTATTGATTTTCAGCGCGGAAGTTTTAGGCAGATAGACGTAGTGCGCAATGGTAAAGTAGTCGCTACTGCCGATTTATATGCATTTTTCAGAAATGGTAAGTTGCCTCAGATGTCGTTTAAAGATGGCGATACCATATTAGTGCACCCAATTGGCAACACTATTGTCGTTGAAACAGGCGCTCGAAATAGCTTCACCTTTGAGTTTCTTAACGAAGAATTGAACGGCGGCGTGGTGAATTACTTTGCGCGACCAGGTGAGTTTTCCTCCCATGCTTCGGTATCTGGTATTCGAAATAACAAACAGTTTGCTCGCTACTTGAGTTTGGATGAATTTGCTTCACTTGAACTAAGTGCAGGTGACACGGTTGAATACCTTGCTGACCACGAGCCCCAAATCTATCGCATTAATGTGGCTGGCGCATTTGCTGGCGCATCTCAGATTATGGTTGATAAAGGCACACGCCTTATCGATGTACTAGATCACATCGAAGCAGATACAGCCCTTTCTGATACCCAGAATATTTATCTGTTAAGAGAAAGCGTTGCTGTAAAGCAAAAAGAAATCATCGAAGAAGGTCTTCAGCGTCTTGAGCGGAGCATGTATACCGCTCCCATTAGCTCGACGGGTGAAGGAGCCATCCGTGCCCAAGAAGCTCAGCTTGTCGCTGACTTTATCGCACGTGCTCGCCAGATTGAGCCTCAAGGCAGAGTCGTAGTTTCTGAAAATGGTGATATCGCAAATATTCTGCTAGAACCGAATGACACTATTGTCATCCCAGAGGTAACTGACTTAGTGCACGTAGGTGGTGAAGTGTTACTTCCTCAGTCAGTAGTCTTTAACCCAGAAGCCACGACTGAAGATTATGTTGCTTGGGCCGGCGGATTCACTGAACGTGCTGAAGACGAACGAATCCTTATTGTTCGTAAAAATGGTAATGTTACCTTTACTAGCATCAACAGCTCATTCCTAGCTAGCAACGATAGTAAGTTAGAACCAGGTGATCAGATCATCGTCTTGCCTGCTATCGATACCAAGCTATTGCAAGCGGTTAAAGACATTACTCAGATTGTTTATCAGATTGCTATTGCAGCCAACGTAGCTACTAACTAAACATGGTAACGTTTAAAGACCAGCTCTACGCATGGAGAGGCGTGATATTCGCGCTTTTCCTGCGCGAGCTTCAAAGTAAATTTAACGATAAATTTGGCTTAGGCTGGGCATTTTTAGAGCCTTTTGCCTTTATCTTCGCGCTGTCATACCTTCGTGGACTGATCAGCGGCGATGATATCCACTCTATTCCTCTTTTTCTGTTTATGATGATCGGTATGGTCGGGCTGCAGTCTTTGACTACATGCCTCCAGTCAGTATCAACTTCTGTGCGCAGAAATAAGCCGCTCTATGCGTTCAGACAGGTTCAACCTATTTCAGCGATACTCACAGCGGGCTTCCTCGAGTTTTCAGTAAAGGTAGTGGTTGTCGCATTACTATGTCTTGCGCTTTACCTGATGGGCGAGACCTTTACGGTAAATGACCCGTTGCTGCTGATATCTCTGTTTCTTCTTTTGTGGGTATTTTCAATATCCATAGGGATGATTTTTGCTATCGCTGCCGCATTCGTGCCGGAAGTGGATAAGATAAAATCAATGCTTACCCGCCCATTAATGTTTATTTCATGCGTTTTTTTCAGTCTTCAAGATCTGCCTGAAGAGTATTGGCCTTACTTAACGTGGAATCCTCTTGTTCATTTCAATGAACTCGCCCGTTACGCTTGTTTCGAATCCTATGGAACAAAGGGCGTATCCCTTGGCTTTCTAATTGAGATTACCATTATTTTTCTCTTCCTAAGCCTTTCGATGTATCACATCACATGGAAGAAGGTGTTGTCTCGATGATAAGAATTGAGAATTTAACAAAGAGTTACCCCAGTAAAATGGGACCTCAATATATCTTCAAAAATTTAAATTTTGATTTTCCTACGGAAAATAACGTCGCAATTTTAGGTAAAAATGGCGCGGGTAAGTCGACCCTTTTTCGAATGCTAGCCAAAAGTGAATATCCTGACAGAGGCCGAGTTTTGACGAATAAATCCATGTCGTGGCCGGTTGCCCTTCAAACAGGTGTTCACCCGCAAATGACGGGGCGTGAAAATACGCGTTTTGTGGGCCGAATAAACAACGTTAAATCGCTTCCAGAGTACGAAGAAAAAGTGCAAGAGTTTGCCGAGTTAGGTAAACGCTTCGATCTTCCCGTGCGCACATACTCCTCAGGTATGCGCGCCAAACTCGTATTTGCATGCTGCATGAATATTAATTTTGATATTTACCTTATCGATGAAGCGACGTCTGTAGGCGATCCGCTTTTTAGAAAAAAAGCGCGTTTATCGCTAAAAGAAAAAAGTGAACAAGCGGGCGTTATTATGGTTAGCCATGAACTTGACCAAATCCGCGAGTTCTGTACGTCTGCCGTTATCATAGATGAAGGCAAACTTACTTATTATCACGATCTCGAAGAAGGCATCGACGTTTATACGCAGGATGCAGACAATAAGAAATCACTTAAATAGGTTCAAATCACAGTGGAAAAATCTCTTACACAGCTCAATGCCCTTCTCAGCAAACACAAAATGCTGTTGCTTGTTCTTCCATGGGTGCTGTACGCCCTATATCTTGTTTTATGGGCTGCACCTCAATACGAAAGTAAAAGCCAACTTATTGTAAAATCAAGTGACGGCGGCAGTAGCTTCGACCCCTCATCTCTCTTGATGGCAGCTGGTGTTTCTGGTGCATCAGGCGGTACTGAAAGTCAGCTTGTAGAAGCGTATATTCAGTCTGCAGATATGATTAAGTATCTCGATGAGACTATTGGCCTTCGAGATCATTACATGTCAGACAAAGCCGATTTGTTTAGCGGCCTGTCATCTTCACACAAGCAAGAGGACTTTTATCAGTTTTATCTGAACCATATTGAAGTTAGCGTGGACTCGGCATCTTCTGTCATCAGTTTGCGAACCCGCGCTTTTGACGCTGAATATGCCCAAATAATAAACCAAGCTATAGTTGATAAAGCGGAAGAGTTTATCAATAACATCAATAACAACTTAGCTAAATCAAAGCTTACGTTTGCTAAGGGTGAACACGAGATTGTTGAACAAAAACTTCAACAAGCAAAGACTGAAATTTTAGGCTTCCAATCCAAGTACAACGTGCTCGACCCTACTGCTGAAGGTGCAGCGTTTCAGCAAATCGCTTTTTCATTAGAAGCGACCCTTGCCCAGAAAAAAGCTGAACTAAGCACGATGTCTACTATGATGTCTAATGTCGCACCTGAAGTGATTAACATTAAGCGTGAAATAGCTGCACTACAAAAAGAAGTAGAAAAGCAAAAAGAGCGTATCAGTACCGCTGAAGGAGAAAGTGAAGCCCTGTCAGTCAGTGAATTAATGGCGCAATACAGTAACCTTCAGGTGCAGCTTCAATTGGCTATTCAAGCGTTCTCTTCATCGCTTATTACACTAGAAAACGCGCGCGTAGAGGCATACCAAAAACTGCAACATTTGGTAACCGTAGAATCACCTACCCTTCCAGATGATAATTCTTACCCCACGGTTATCTATAACCTTGTTCTTTTTGGTGTGTCATTGCTGCTTATTTACGGAATAGTACGAATTGTAGTAGCTACTATCCGCGAGCTTTAGTGCCTCCATCTGTTTAGCAAGCCAACAGTTTAATCGGCTAAGTCGTACAAGACTTAGCCGATTGACACCGCTTTAATGAAGTTTATCGTCCAAATCTTGTGTCTTTAAGCAAGCTCTAGTATAAGAAGCTATCCGCCTTACGGACTACTATCAAAGAGCCTATCCTAT
Organism: Alteromonas sp. BZK5; assembly: GCF_014349115.1. Lineage (NCBI taxonomy): Bacteria > Pseudomonadati > Pseudomonadota > Gammaproteobacteria > Alteromonadales > Alteromonadaceae > Alteromonas > Alteromonas sp. BZK5. The sequence goes on from NZ_JACSOE010000029.1 coordinate 6,905, forward strand.
AAGTGCTCTACAATAACAACCATAAGCAATATGGAATTAAAATATAATTATGAAACCATCTAACGATACTAGCTTTTTCGGCCATCCAGGGGGCCTAAGAACGCTATTTTTTACAGAAATGTGGGAGCGCATGAGTTACTACGGTATGCGCGCGCTACTTGTTCTTTTCATGACCGCGAGCTTACAAACGCAGGGCTTGGGCTTTACTGTTGCAACCGCTGGAGCAATCTACGGCCTATACACAGGTGCGGTATATTTCCTAGGTTTACCGGGCGGATGGTTAGCGGACCGCTTAATTGGTGGTAAAAACGCCGTATGGTATGGCGGCATTATCATTTTCGCAGGTCACGTAGTACTTGCTATAGACTTACAAAACTTATTTTTCGTGGGTCTTATTCTTGTTGCTTCGGGCACAGGCTTACTTAAACCCAATATTTCAGCCATGGTTGGTCAACAATATGGCGAGGATGATGGCCGTCGTGACAGTGGCTATGCGCTGTATTACATGGGTATTAACATTGGCTCTCTGATCGCCTACCTAGTGACTGGTTATTTACAGGAAAATTGGGGCTGGCACTATGCATTTGGTGCAGCTGCCGTCGGTATGGCAATCGGCCTAATTCAATATTACTTCAGCAACCGTTCGTTATCGGCGGATTCTGTGGCGCCAGCAAACCCTTATCAAGGTGCGGCCAAACAGCGTGCATGGATGTGCGTATGGGCAGTGATTGCACTTGCTGTTTTGGTAATTGTGCTTGCACACATGGGCACTATCGTTATTGAGCCAGTTGCCCTTGCTCAGCAAGTTGCCGTTGCTTTTACGGTCATCTTCTTCCTTTACTTTGGTTTTATTTATTTCAAAGGCCAGCTAAGCGACAATGAGAAAAAGCGCATGTGGGCGCTGTTCTTAGTGTGTGTTGCTTCAGCATGTTTCTGGTCTGGTTTCGAACAGGCTGGTTCTTCACTAAACCTATTCGCACAGAACTATACCGACCGCGTACTTGAAAGCGGCTCGCTACTTACCTCTTGGTTCGGGATGGACGCTATCCCAACAGTATGGTTCCAGCTTTCGAACTCGCTATTTATCATCATCCTGTCGCCTTTCTTCGCTGCCCTTTGGATTAACCTTGCTAAAAGAATGATTGACCCGTCGTACACGATTAAGTGTGCCGTAGGTATCGTTATTATGGCGTCGGGCTTCTTGGTAATGTTTATGGCGTCTCAATATGCTGCACAAGGCCTTAAAGTTGCGCCTATGTGGTTGGTTACTACCTACTTCTTACACACTGTTGGTGAGCTGTGCCTAAGCCCTGTTGCACTAAGTGCAGTAAGTAAGCTATCGCCTAAGCGTTTCGCAGGGCAAATGATGGGGGTATTCGTACTGACTTACTCTATTGGTAACATTATTGCTGGCTTACTTTCAGGTAACTTCGACCCAGAAAACGTAGAGCAAATGCCGGACCTGTACCTTCAAATTGCCCTATTTAGCATCGCCATTGCCATCGTGATTGGTTTAATGAGCTTTAAATCTCGTTTCTGGGAAAAAGCAGGTATTGAACAAAAAGCGTAATTTATTGTTAGCATGTTTTAAGTGCTGACCAATTACCCTACAATAACCGCCGCAACGTAACGTTCCGGCGGTTTTTTATTAAGAGCATTTGCATAAACCTATGAAGTTTTATTTTTCTACCAGAGACATTCCTGCCTTAAAAGGTCTTCCACTGACAGAGCGCGTTAAGTTGCTTGATCAGGCCGCAAAGCGGCTATCTGTCCCTGAGAAGACTTTACTGAATGTGCTAAAGTTACTCGTCATTGTCCCCGTATTCGCATTTATTCTTCAAACCGCGTCAAATTGGACCTCGTTACTGTGGGCTTTTGTGGTATTTTTAATTTATCCATTGGTTGTAAAACCTATTCAATATTCCATCTGCGCTAAATACATTGCGCAACCGTCTAGCAAGGAGAATGCATGAAGACCATCTTAGTCACTGGTGGTGCAGGCTATATAGGTAGTCACACCGTTTTACAGTTACTTGAACAAAACTACGGTGTTGTAGTGCTGGATAACCTTGCAAACGCAAGTGCTGAATCACTTCGTCGCGTAGAAGCATTAACAGGCAAGTCGGTTACTTTTGTTCAAGGTGACATTCGCGATACCGCCGTGTTAGATGACATATTCAGCGAGCATAACATTTATGCCGTTATTCACTTTGCCGGTTTAAAAGCCGTCGGCGAGTCTGTGCAGAAGCCACTTTCATACTATGAAAACAACGTGTACGGCACGCTAACGCTATGTAAAGCTATGCAGAAGCACAATGTGAAGAATATTGTGTTTAGCTCATCTGCAACGGTTTACGGCGATCCAGCATCGCTACCGCTACGTGAAGATATGGCCACAGGCCACCCGACAAACCCTTATGGTATGTCGAAGCTTATAGTTGAGCACATGCTTAGCGATCTTTACGTATCGGACAACGAGTGGAACATTGTATTGCTTCGCTACTTCAATCCCGTTGGCGCACACGAATCTGGCCAGATCGGTGAAGATCCGAACGGTATTCCGAACAACTTAATGCCTTATATCTCTCAGGTTGCTACCGGTAAGCTAGAGCAGCTAAGCGTGTTCGGTGACGACTACGATACCGTTGATGGCACAGGCGTTCGCGACTATATCCATGTTGTTGACCTTGCCAATGGTCACTTGAAAGCACTTGATCGTTTAAACCTTAACATGGGCTTAGACAAATACAATCTGGGTACAGGTCAGGGCTATTCAGTCATCGAAATGATCAAAGCTTTCGAAAAAGGCTCGGGTAAAACCGTATCCTATAAGATTGCACCGCGTAGAAGCGGCGATGTGGCAGCCTGTTATGCCGACCCAACAAAAGCTGCTACAGAGCTTAACTGGCATGCAGAAAAAGGCTTGGAAGACATGTGTGCCGACACATGGAACTGGCAGTCACAAAACCCGATGGGCTATCCAAAGGATTAGCTTGTCGTTTGAACGCTGCCAATAGGCCTGTTCAAATTCCCAGAACTAAAAAGCCATGCTGTTGAGCATGGCTTTTTTTATGCGGGCATTTACAGCTAGAGAAACGTTAAAGTTGAGGTTAAATAACTAAACCCTGCCCCCGAACTTTATCCAACATCGTTTTATTTATTACTTTTTCTCTATTTGCCGTCTTTCGACTTCGAATCTTTTCCTTTTAGGTTAGCTTTTTCACTGTCATCAGCTGATGCATCTTCTGAATCTGTAGACTCATCGACACCTTCTTCCGACGTTTCTTCATAGCTATCAAAGTCATTGCCTTCCAGCATTGCTTCAAAATCAGCAAAGTCATCTAGCTGCTCATCATCAATTGCTTTATCGCCGCTTTTACCGTCGGTAACGCGAAACTCCAAGTTTTCAAAGTAAGCATTTTTCACAAAAGCATAGTCATCAACAGACTGCTCAAGCTGCGCCTCTTGATCAAGTAATTGCGCTCGTGTTTCAAGTACCGAAATACCGATACGCGCTAAGTTTACAGACCCTTCGAGTAACGACATTGGAAACGCAAAACCGTCAACATAATCACCGGTGAAGCTTCGCGGATCGCTTGGGCCTAAAAAGGGCAGCATTAAGAAAGGCCCAGTATCTAATCCCCACACAGCCAGAGTTTCAGCAAACTGCTCGCGTTTACGCTCAATGCCAATTTTTGACGCGACATCAAACGTGCCAACTAACCCTACCGTGGTGTTAATTAAAAAACGAGCCAAGCTATCTAAGCCATCATCAACCTTGCCTTGAAACATATTATTCAAAAAGTTCGCAGGCTCTTGTAGGTTGTCCGTGATGTTCACCAAACCAGTTCGCGCAGGCTGAGGCATCACAGTCACGTAAGTAACGGTTATTGGGCGTAAGATGTAGGCATCCAACACATCCCAGTTAAAATCCCAGATTTCACGGTTAACTGGCTCGAACGGGTCACGGGGGTCTGAAGTATCCACTACAGCCTGGTTCGACCCAGCGTCTTGAGAATACGCTTGAGCCTGATCTTGCGTATGGTTACTCGCACAGCCACCTAAAAGACTTGCGGCAATAATCAACCCGGTTGCGAGTGATTTAGACAGTTCCATACTTATAATTCCTTATCAATAATAACGCTTAGTGAAGATGTTTCGTTGGCAGTAACGCTTGCGCTCACACTGCCTTGCCATTCGCCTTTTGAAACTGCCACATTACCATCTTTAGATAGTCTTGCGGTAACCACCACATCAGAAAGTGTTGCTAGCGTGAATTGTGGCATCATTGCGTTTTCTGTGGTTAGAGTAACGGAAACAGGGAAGTCTTCTATCGGCAGTTTAACCACAGCGGCAGGCATTTTGTTGTCAGAGTTCGCATCTTGAGCGAACACTATCAAGAAACCGTCTTTAGGCGCTTCTATGCTAGCGTCGTCAGATAAATTCACCGTGATATTAAAGCCAGTTTGTGCTTCGCTATTAGTATTTTTCGCTTCGCTACTGGCATCTTGCGCTATTGATGTATCAGTAATTTCAGCGGCTGTATTTTGTAGCGCTGCCATTTCACTGGTATTCCCTTGTAGCTCTTTTATACGCGCAACTAAACGCTGCGCCATATCGCTATCTACTGGTAACTTACCTTCAACTTGCTTATAAAAACGCTGAGTATTTTCAAGATCGCCAAGTTGAGCAGAGACCACCGCCATCATCAGCGCAAGATTATCATTCGCTGGATTGTCGTTAAGCAAGCCCAACAAGATAGATTGCGCTCGTTCAAGATTATTGACATCCCCTGTGGTCATCAAGGCTTGAGCAAGCGTAATGCGATTAGCAGAGTTAGACGGTGCCAAACTTACCGCTTTATCAATAGCTTCAATGGCCTGCACTTCTTGACCGATACTCAGCATCAATCTGCCAAAATACATCCATCCCGTGTCGTCTTCGGGCTCTTCTCTCAAACGCTGGCGTATAGCAAGAGCAAGGCTAGCAATGTCTTGTTGGGTCAGGTTGTTCGCATTACCGCTGGCAAGCTGTTGACTCAATTCGGGCAACGCTTCAATGGCTTGGCTTGCCTGGGTAACTCGACCCATTTGGTTTACCTGCGCATATACAATCACTCCGCAGGCTATCGCAAGCACGGCGCCAATCGCGAGCGGAAGTTTTGCATTACCCGTTTTATGAGATTGAAATGCGCTTTCATCTACAAGCGCTAGTTTTAGTTCGTCAACGGCTTGTCGTTTGTCATGCTCACTAATGAGCCCTTCTTGCACTTCACGATCAAGTTCGGCAAGGCGCTGCTTAACAATTTGCGTATTGCTTAAACTGTCTTGTTTCGCGTGATTTTTATTACGCAGCCACGGGAAAGCGACAATTAAAAGAACAAGCGTAATTAAGCCTGAAACGATAATATAAAACTCAGACCAACTCATTCTTTCTCTCGCTCCAACATTTCATCTGCTTTAGCTAACTTAGCGGCCATATCTTCTGGTGGTGTTACCGATTTTCGTCGAATCACCACAATTAGGGCAATAAAAATAAACAAAACAGGGCCAGCCCAAAGCCACAAGGTCGCAGCTGTAATCGGCGGTTGATAGTGCACAAAATCGCCATAGCGCGACTTCATAAAATCAATCACTTCTTGCTCTGTTTTGCCTTGCTTTAGTAATGCGTACACTTTTCGGCGCATGTCGTGAGCAATCATGGCGTCGCTATCAGCAATATTCTGGTTTTGACACATAGGGCAACGTAATTCGGCGGTAAGCTTTAAAAAGCTTTCACGCTGAGCTGGCGTGTCGAAAGAAAACTTATCTTCAGCCGCACTTACTGAAAAAGCGCTAAACACAAACAGCATTGCGAAAACGTTCAGCGCTATGGCTCTAGCGTTTGCGAATCTGTGGATAGAGGTCGTCAATAACATAATCATTTCCCTCCCTGTGCACTTGCGGAGCTCTGATTATTCTTTTCATTAAGCGTGTTCGACAATGTAGGCTCTGAGGCCATAACTGCATCCACATCTACCTTTTTGTCATTGCCTGTTTTACCAGACGCTTCTGCCACCAGTTTGTTATAAAGCGGGCCAACTTTCGAGTTCCAAACACGCTCGTTAATATCGCCTATGTGGTGCATACGAATAATGCCTTCAGCGTCAATAACAAAGTGTTCTGGCGCTCCTGTGACTCCAAGGTCGAGGGACGTATCGCGATAGACATCAAAAATATTATATGCATACGGGTTACCGTATCGGCTGAGCATGTCGGTAACTTCTTGCTGAACACGGCTCAGTGTTTTTGTGCCAAAGTCTGGGTCTAAGTCCTGATCAAAATACAAACCCACAATGTGAACGTTTTGTTCGTTCTTTAGCTGAGTAAGGTACGGCATCTCAACAGCGCAGGTCACGCACCATACACCCCATACATTTAATATGGTTACCTTGCCTTTTAAATCTTCAGGTTTATAGGTCACCTCTGGTTTCATCAGGTCTGGCAGTGAGAATGCAGGTAATGTCTTATCCTGAACCTGAGAATCTAACTCTCTGGGGTCAGAAAAAAGCCCTTTAAACAGAAAAATGACCAGCAAAGAAAACAACACTAACGGAATAGCAACGAGTGGTGCTTTTTTCATTATGCGCCTCCTTTCACTGACGTATTTGATGGAGTGGATACTTGACCATGAGATTGCTCTGCGTCGTTCTCACTTTTCCCACCAAATACACGTTTTATCTTCTTAACCTTAGCCATGCGGTAACGTTTGTCGCTAATAGAAAAGATACCGCCTATCGCCATTACTACCGCGCCAGCCCATAGCCAGATAACAAACGGTTTAATGTAAATACGGATGGCCCATGCGCCATTGTCCAAAGGCTCACCCATAGCGATAAACAAATCCCTTGCGAGATTTGAGTGAATAGCGGCTTCAGTCATCGGCATACGCTGTACGATATACAAACGCTTTTCTGGCTCTAGATGCGCGATTAATTCACCGTCTTGATAAACGTCGAATACGCCTTTGTCCGCCTCAAAGTTCGGACCTTGAACTTTGACGACATCTCTAAAGCTAAAGTCATAACCGCCAAGAGAAACGGTATCGCCAATGTCCATGCGAACATCCCGCTCCATTTCGTAGTTTGAAACCAGCGTAATACCGATAATGCAGATAGCAAAACCCACATGGCCCAGCACCATTCCCCAGTGACTTGGCGTAAGCTTGCGAAGTTTAGATAGCACCGATGTATTGTCACTGTTACTTGATGGCATTGCCGATAGACGCTGCATCACCTCTTGCACCGTAGTGACTAGGATCCAAAACACTAACATCATACCTAAAACGCCCATATAGGTTGGTTCATCATAGGCAAAGTTCACTAACACACCTGCACTTAGCGCAATACCGCCAGCAATTAATAGCTGTTTTTGTAATTCACTAGCTTTTTGCTGTTTCCAGCGCGTAAGCGGGCCAAGACCTAGCATTAGTACGAATGGCACAATCAATAACGTGAACATTTGATTGAAGAACGGAGCGCCTACCGAAATACTGCCTAGACCTAACTCTTTATGTACAAGAGGCAGTAGTGTACCCAACAATACAACCAGTGTTGCTGCGCACAAGAAGACGTTATTACCCATTAACAACACTTCACGGGAAAACGCTTGATAGCGGCCTGGGCTTTTAAGTGAAGCTGCACGCATAGCGTAAAGCAGCAAGCCAAAGCCACTAAGAACAATCAATATTCCCAGTATAAATAAGCCTCGGGTAGGATCGCTTGCAAACGAGTGTACCGAAACAATCACTCCAGAACGTACTAAGAAGGTGCCAAGTAAACTCAAACTAAATGCGGCAATAGCCAGCAGTACGGTCCACGACTTAAACGCCTTTCGCTTTTCGGTTACGGCTAGCGAGTGCATTAGCGCAGTACCGACCAGCCAAGGCATGAAAGAGGCGTTCTCTACTGGGTCCCAGAACCACCAGCCACCCCAGCCAAGTTCGTAATACGCCCACCAGCTACCTAGCGCAATGCCCACGGTGAGAAACGCCCAAGCAGAAATGACCCAGGGCCTTGACCAGCGTGCCCAGGTTGAGTCTAGCTGACCTGAAATTAGTGCTGAAATTGCAAAAGCAAACGCGACAGAAAAGCCAACATAGCCCATATAAAGCATAGGCGGGTGAATGATCATGCCAAAATCTTGCAGCAGTGGATTAAGATCTCGTCCATCTACCGGGAAAAACGGCAGCATGCTGTTAAACGGGTTTGAGGTAAGCAGCATGAATAAGTAAAAACCGATGCCCACCATTCCCAACACCGACAGCACCCTTGCAACCATAGCAAGAGGAATACCCTTGCTGAATATCGCCACTGCTACTGTCCATATGGAAAGCATCAACACCCACAGAAGAAATGAGCCTTCGTGGCCGCCCCACACGGCGGTAATTTTATAATAAATAGGAAGTCGACTATTTGAATGCTGGGCAACATACGCCACACTGAAATCGTCAGTAACGAAGGCGTAGGTTAAGCATACATAGGCGATAAGCGTGAAGGTAAATAAGCCGATTGCCAGTGGTTTGGCGGTTGCCATTAACGCTTCGTGCTGACGGTGAGCCCCCCATAGCGGATAAACGGCCAATAATATAGAGAGCACTAGCGCAAGCGTCAGCGCAATATTTCCAATTTCAGGTACCATAGATTATTTGCTCCCGGCGCCGTTTGACGACTCATACGTTGGCATATTTTCAGGTTTTACATGCTTAATGCCTTTCATTTTTTCAGCAAGTTCTGGCGGCATGTACTCTTCGTCATGCTTAGCTAATACTTCTTGCGCTTTAATCGCCCCAACATCGGTGAGTACGCCGGTAGCGACAATGCCCTGACCTTCGCGGAATAAATCAGGAAGGATCCCCGTGTAGGTTACGGTAACGGTAGGACCGGTATCGATAAGGTCGAAACTGACGGCTAAGCTTTCACTGTCGCGGCTAACGCTACCCGGCACTACCATTCCGCCTATGCGAAGGCGCTGGCCTATCTGTGGCTTCTGACCATTTTTACCTTCAATGATCTCGCTTGGCGTATAGAAAAGGTCAATACTGTCATTTAGGGCGTAAAGCATTAATCCAATTGCACTTACTATTAAAAAACCGATAATTCCCACTACGGCTAGTCGCTGCTTTCGTCTCGGGTTCATGCAACTCTCACTTCGAAAAAACTAATAAACGATAAAAACGCAAATGAATACTAAGTTCACTTTTCGCATTAATACTACATGCTGTCTTGCTGTTGCTGTCGCGCTTGTTTAATCCGCGCTTTGCGCTCTTGTTCCACCACAACCTGTCTTAAAAGGTTACGGTGTTTAATAAAACTTTGGATGGCGATGATAGCCATGGCCGCAAATGTCACACCAAACGACAGCCATACATAAAATGCATAGCCCCCCATGTTGATAAAGTCGGCCAACGATTCAAACTGCATATTAGTTGCCCCCTTTCACGCTGTGGTTAACTTGCTGTTTAGAAGCTAACTGACTGATAGCCAAGGCTTGCACCCAAGGTCTGTGCAACTCTCTAAGCACAATCTCATTACGTAAACGCACTGTCGTTACCGCGCCAATAAAAAACGCGAAACCCAGCAAATTAATTAACAGTGGCCACAGCATTTCAGGAGCAATCGAAGGATTATCGAACTTACTAATGGTCGCCCCTTGATGCAACGTGTTCCACCACTCTACCGAGTAGTGAATAATGGGGATATTTACTACACCCACCAGCGCCATCACGCCTGCGGCTTTACCTGCCTGCTGTTTGTCTTCAAAAGCACCGTAAAGCGCAATCACGCCTACGTACAAGAAAAGCAGAATAAGCTCTGAAGTTAGGCGTGCATCCCACACCCACCAAGCGCCCCACATTGGCTTGCCCCAGGCGGCGCCCGTGAATAGAGCGATAAACGTCATTACTGCGCCGATAGGCGCCATAGCAATCATGCTCATATAGGCAGTGCGCCACTGCCACACCATACCCACCAAGGCTGCAATTGCCATGGCGACATAAGTACCCATAGACAAGATTGCACTAGGTACATGGATATAGATAATTCTAAACGAATCACCTTGCTGATAATCTTGAGGCGCAAATGCCAGCCCCCATACAGTGCCAATGCTCAGACACACTAAAGCACCAACCCAAAACCAAGGCTGTAAAGTTAGGCAGAGCTGATACGCGCGCTCTGTCTTCGCGTAGGGGTGTAACCACTTCCACATTAGTTTTGACTCACTTTTAAAGAATACGCGATGGCAAACGGTGCCAATGCCGCAGCCAATAAAAGCATGGCGGCAATAATAGCAAGTTGCGCATGATAAGGTAATTGCAGTGCGGCAGAATCCACAGCCGACGTGGCAAATATCAGTAACGGAATAAAGACAGGGATAAGTAGCAATGCCAACAGCACCCCACCTTTTTGCAATCCAACGGTAAGTCCTACCGCAATGGCGCCAATTAAAGAAAGTAATGGCGTTCCCAGCAACAATGTTAAAACGAGGGCGATATACATATCGACCGTTAGATTCAAAAACATCGCTAGCAGTGGAGAAAGCAATAATAAAGGCACAAAACTGACCAGCCAATGGGCAGCTACCTTCACCGCGCTCACCGCCGGCAATGCCAGACCAGAGAGCATATACTGTTCTAGCGAACCGTCTTGGAAGTCATCGCGAAACAGTCTTTCCATTGCCATAAGTGATGACAAAATTGCCGCAATCCAAATTACCCCCGGTCCAATGCGCTGAAGGGTATCAGGAGAAGGGCTTACACCTAAAGGGAATAAGGTTACCACCATGAGTAAAAACATCAGTGGTTGCACCAATTCCGCTTTTTGATTGAACGCAATGTGCATGTCGCGTTTAAAAATACCTTGGTAAAGTGACATTAAAAGCGGTACTCCAGGTCAAATACGCGGTGTTCCCCAGCATTTTCTGACAGTGTTTGATGCGAAGTGGTAATAATAAGACCACCGCGTCTAACGTGCTCTTTCATACTTGTTTCAAGTAAGTGAACCCCTTTTACATCAAGCGCTGTAAACGGTTCGTCTAATATCCACACCTTTGCTGGCTTAAGCCATAGTCTTGATAGCGCCACACGACGCTGTTGACCTGCCGACAAATACCTAACAGGCACATCTTCAAGCCCAACTAACCCTACTTTTGCCAAGACGTCATACAGCGTATTTTCTTGTACCGATATACTGTGCTGGGCTAACCAAAATGATAAGTTATCCAAGGCTGAAAGGCTGCCGTTAGTACCGCTCTTATGTCCTAAATAGAAAAGATCGCGATAATAGCCGGTCTTGTCTTCGGAAATGTTTACACCGTTATATAAAACGGCGCCCGACTCAGGTGCACTCAACCCAGTTAATATGCGAAGTAAGCTGGTTTTTCCTGCACCGTTAGGGCCGCGCAAGTACAGCAACTCACCAGTATTAACAACCAGTGAAAGCCCCTCAAAAAGGGTTCTATCTCGTTTGCTGCACGTTAATCCGCACGCCTCTAACACTACTTGGCTACTCCAACCTAAAAAAGAGGTTTTAAAAAATGGCGCTAGTCTACCACATGAACGCTTTTTCGCAGTCGCGAATTCCAATTAAATATGATTTACTTCAAAGACAAAGGCATTTTTCCACAGAGCCAGTAGAACAAGGGTGAGTTGTCTTTCTGCGCAAAAATAAATTGTTCATCTGCCTTAAGAACGAATGGTTTCGCTGTACGTTATCGATGAGCACTTATTAATGATGAAACAGCCTCAAAGCACTTTGCTATAGTCAAATTTGCTATACTCAAATAAGTAAGGAAAAGCGCGACTGTGCCGATATCTTAATTATGACAACACCATTATCATCACTATTGGCAGCGACTCTGAATCAGTCAAAGGGCACGACTTCCCCTACATCTTTACCGTCACAGGTAAATGTTGATGCCGCTACTCAAGGGGCGAGTCGAAGTACTTCTCCCGCTATTGCCAACGCTGCGCTGTCGCAGGCAGCCACCTTAGATAATGCCGCGAAAGTAATAGTTGAACGCTTACCTGAACGAGTGCTATCGATAACGGTGACACCAAATAATGTATCGTCAGCAGCTCAAGTACTCAACGTTGCCTTACCCGCAGAAGTCAGCGCTAAGCTTTCTAACCAAGCAATTAATAATGCGCAGCTTGCACTTTTGCCTACCTCCCCTGATCATATCTCAGGCCCAGAAGCGAAAAGTGCTCAAAATACTTCTCAAAGTCAGGTAGACACTCAGTCTGCAGTGCTGCTTTCTACACGCTTGTCTCAACAAGGCGTGTCATTGTCTGCGCCCGAAAAAGCTGAATTACTGAAAGCCGTGGCACAAGCTCTTGCTGCAAATAACGCCGCCGTTACGCTTAAAGGTCAACTTTCTATTTCTACAAAGAGTGAAAATTTTGGGCAACTCATGCTCACCACCGCTAAAAATGAGGTTATTCCCCTATCGGACATTAATACTGAAAAGCTTGATAGCACGGCTAAAGCAGCGCTTCAAAAGCTAGTTGGACAACAGGTCGTCATAGGACTAAGCCGAGCTAGCAACGGTGGAATCGCGCTGCAAATCTCTCAAGGTTTGTCCAATGAAAGCGCTCGCCCAACAACCAACGACAATAATTTCGCTGCCATGACTCATAAAAATGTAAGTACCAACTTACAACAACAGTTCATTTCCAGCGCACTTAAGCAAGGTGGCGTAGCTGTTGAGCATAACTTGAGTAACCCGCCTCGACTTAACGCGCTTTTAAAAGGTTCTGGTGCCGACACTAACGCGTTAAAAGTGCTTTCTGCGTTGACCTTAACTGACAACAAGCTCTCGATTCGTACATCACAACAAAATGCGGTATTACAAATTGTTGTACCTCAGAGCAAGGGGTCTTCCCTCTCGGCCCCGACTCTGACGCAGGAGCAGGTAAATAAACTTAACCTTTCGCAATTACCAAAAGCGACAGCGAAAGGGCTCGAAGCAGTCACGGGAAATAGCTCGCTTGAAGACTCTTCATCCATTACAAACCTAAAGGCAGCGGCTCCCACATCGCTTAAAGGAACGGATGTACACAACGCAATTAGTACACTTTCTCGGGTATTATTGAGCCAAACAGGCAGTACCAGCCAAGCATTAAGCCAACTCGTTGCTATTGTTGAGAATGGAAAGTCACCGCCAGGCAGCGGCGCTCCTCAAGCACATGAAGCTCAGCATTTTGATAAAATTTTGCAGCAACTTAAAGGCCTTGATGCGCTCAACGCGAAGGCTTCTCAAGCCAAGGTATCCAATGGGGAATTTATCGGCCCTCCAAAGCCACCCAAGGAACAACTGCTAGCATCGGCAAAAGCTATATTAACTGAAGGGAAAGATGCCGCTTCAGCAGAGAATAATGGCCTGCAAGGAAAAGACAGTGGGCGTAAACCCTCGCTTGTATCACTTGCCTCTCTCGCACAAGCGTTAAGCTCACAGGCCAAAGGCTTATCAAATAGTTTACTGAGCAATATCGCTGCACAACTGGCGGCTACACAAGGTAAAGGGGCAGAAATAGCGCCAGTGGTTTCAGATAGTCACGCCACTATAGCGGGTTCAAAATCAAATGAGAGCGTAGCTGGCGAGAATGAAAGTGCTATCGAGGTGGTAAAAAGCGGAACAAAGAAACTAGCGCTAGATATGAATGAACAAGGATTGTCGCAACGCTTGCAGCAGCTTATATCTACACAGGCGCTCGTTACCACACCAATAAACTTAACCTCGCCCGTAAACGCTTCCAGCTTTGTTCAAGGATTGGTTGCTTTGATTCAATTAGCACTATCGGGGCGTGCCATGCAGCGTCAGCCTGGCTTAAAAACGCAAATAGATGCGCCTGACTCTATCGTTTCAAAAACGTTAGCGAATATGGGGGTAACGGCTCAACCAAGTCGCGTTAGCCAAGACATGAACCAGCTAGACGGCCGACAACAGCTGCTTTCTCAACTTAAAACGCTGCTAAGTAGCCACCAGCAAAACAAAATTGCTAATGTAGATAGCCGTATTCAAGGGCAAGATAGTTTCTATTACATATTGCCATCACTTTCACAACATCAAAGTCCACCAGAACTCTTGATAAAACGAGAGCAGGGTGGCCAGAACAATAAGCACGCACAAGCAGGCCAGCGTTCTCTTTGGAATATCACGATGAAACTGGATATTGGTGACAGCGGACAAGTGTTGGCAAAATCTAAAATTGATAAAAGCACCATTACTTTAGATTTGTATGCCTCAAGTGATGAGGTACTTAAACGTATCGGAGACACCCTACCCTATTTACATAAACGTCTTACGTCGCTCGGTCTGGTTGTTGAAAACACCAGCTACCAGCGAGGCCACATACCGGACACATTAAATTCGCGCCCTCATCAAATCTTTGAAACTAGGGTTTAGGTAAAGCGTTATGACTGATTCGCAAAAGACAAAACTCGCCATCGGCCTAAAATATGACGGCGGCGATAAGAAAAACGCACCTAAAGTGGTTGCCAAAGGCTATGGAGATTTGGCGGAAGCCATCATAGCCATGGCTGAAGAAACCGGGATATTAATTCACGAAGACCCATACTTAAGCGAAGTCCTTGCTACCCTTGATGTGGGGCAAGATATCCCTGAATCGCTGTATTATGTAATTGCCGAGTTGCTGGCCTATTCTTATGTCCTTCAAGGAAAAATCCCTCCTGGTTGGGAGGGAATTATCAAGCGTATCGACTTTGAAGTGTAGTAAACACAAAACTAAAGCGTATTGAACCTGCACTTCGAGTGTTGAATTGTCCACCTTGTAAAAAACCTTGATGCCACAAAGAATAAGCCCACTTTTAGCAGGCTTATTACAAAGATGCTAAACATCCACATGGTGCTAGGTAAGCAGTTTTGTTATCTAAACAGGACCTTTTCCTTGTTAAACCAATGGATACAGAAGAAAATCAGTCCGGTTGCAATAACTGCGGTAGACGTGAATATGCCAAAGAGTGCAAAGTAGTCCATGGTACCTTTGAACAGCTCTTTCATCGCTAGGGCAACGTTAGTCAGCGGTACCCAAACCCAGCCGCCTTTAAGCTCTACACCCGGCATCATGGCTATAATTACAGGGAAAATAACCACCATAATTAACGACCCCATGTAGCTTTGCGCCTCTTTAAACGAGCGAGCATAAATTGAAAGTGATAGTAGAATAGCGGCGAAAACTGCCACCACTGGCACCAACATTAGAAAGATCAGCAGGAAGTCCACAAGACCAATCATCGACATGATCTTAACCACAAACTCAACGGCCATGCCTTGCGATAACACCAGTCCCCATATAGCCATGGAAGAAACGGTAATAAGCGCAGTAATTATCCCCGCAGTAGCGATAGTAAAGAATTTACCCAGTACCAGCTTATGACGGTTCATCGGCGATATAAGTAGTGTTTCTAATGTACCCCGCTCTTTCTCACCGGCACCTAAGTCAGCCGCTGGGGCCATAGCGCCTTGAAGGCACAAGATGAAGATGAAATATGGCAGCATACCGCCTAAGCGTTCACCCCACACTTCGCGATCGTCGGCGACATTTTGCTTTTCTATCTTGATTGGCTTTAGCAAGGCCTCTTGCTGAGTTTCATCTAAATTAAGCTGCGCAAAAGCGGTTTGTTGGAATGCATCGGTATATTCATCAATGATGTCGGATACACGCCCCATCACCTTATTAAGACCAGCATCGTTGAGATAAAGCTCAATCTTATGCTGACCTGAACGCAAAACGTCGCTATCAAAGGTTTCAGGAATAACCAAAACAAAATCCAACGTTTCGTTTTTGATGAGTTTGGCGTAGTCAGTCTCGTCGCCAATCGCAACCGATTCGAATTTATCTGATGCGTCGTTAAAAGACTGAACAATTGCTGGCGCGTAAGCTTCACCAACTATCGCGTATTTCAGTACTTTATTTTCCGCTTTATCCGCCGCTGAACTCATGAAAAAGAACGCGACACCGAAAATAGCTGGGAATAGCAAAAGCGGTAAACCAATCATGAATATAATGGTTTTCTTATCCCGTAATAGTTCTTTGAATTCCTTTTTAAAGATTAACCACATTACCCATCTCCTCAGAATCCATTGATAGTGTTTTTAGGAAGCTCTTATGCATTTGCCCGCCAGCCCCGTCATTACCCGACAAAGCGCTAAAGGCAGCTAGCGAATCTTTAAATACTGTTTCACCTTGGTTAATCACGGTCACCTTATCGCAAAGGGTTTGCACCTCATCAAGGTGGTGAGTAGAGAAAATAACCGGGGTACCTTTATCTTTAAGGCGTTGAATGAATTCCATCACGGTACTGGTTGCCATAATATCAAGGCCGGTAGTGGGTTCATCCAGTACCACTAGTTCAGGCTCGTGTATAACAGCGCGAGCAATAGAAACTTTTTGCTTCATCCCTGATGAGAAATTCTCGGCACGTCTATCAAGAAAGGTTTGCATATCGAGTAAGTCAGCTAATTCTTCAATACGCGCGTTAATCACATTTTTTGGAATACCGTGCAACTCACCGAAGTAGCTAATATTCTCCCGGCCACTCAAACGACCGTAAAGGCCTGTGGAACTAGATAAAAAGCCAATTTTTTTACGGGCAATATTAGGGTTAGAAAGCACATCCTCACCACCAATGATAACTTTTCCGCTATCAGGCTTTAGTGCTGTTGAAAGCATGCGAAGTGTGGTTGTTTTGCCAGCTCCATTTGGCCCTAACAGCCCAAGCACCTGTCCTTTTTCGCAAGTAAACGACACATCCCTTACCGACTGGAAATAGCGCCCTTTTAATCGCGGGTCCTTTTTTTCCTGTTCGCTAAGCTTTTTCGGGTTCTCCACCTCAAAACGCTTAGCAAGGCCTGATATTTCAATCATTTCCCTTCCCTCTTCTCACGTGTGAACAGTAGCACCGTTCATTATTGTTGTAGGCTTGCTTTGCTGTAGCCGCAAATTATGCCGTTCTATTTGTTTAAAATTGTTTTAGCGTACTTAACCAGCTTAGGCTGCGATAGCTATTTCATCCTAGTAGTCTGTACTTACAAATATTTATTACAGCATTCCTTGTTTTTATTTGTTGTACAAGTTTCAGCCTTGCATTAAGTGTTAGTAAATATTTCTTAATATACTCTTTGATGAAGCCATAAAAAAACCCACCTAGCGGTGGGTTCTTAATATGCGGTTAAGCGCTAATTTTACTCAGGAAGCACATCGTCTTCTTGCTGAGGTACCGCTTCCTCTGCTTTCATTGTTTTAGAAAGCAAAAGCTCTTGGCGGATCTTAGTTTCGATCTCATTTGCGATCTCAGGGTTCTCTTTTAAGAACTTCATCACGTTCGCTTTACCTTGACCAATGCGGTCACCCTTGTAGCTGTACCAAGCACCCGCTTTATCAACTAGCTTTTGCTTAACACCAAGGTCAATAAGCTCAGCTTCTTTGCTGATACCTTCGCCGTAGCGGATCATAAATTCAGCTTGCTTAAACGGAGGTGCAACTTTGTTCTTCACTACTTTAACGCGAGTTTCGTTACCTACTACCTCATCGCCTTCTTTCACTGCTCCAATACGGCGAATATCTAGACGAACAGAAGAATAGAACTTAAGCGCGTTACCACCGGTTGTAGTTTCTGGGTTACCAAACATAACACCAATCTTCATACGAATTTGGTTAATGAAGATACACAGTGTATTTGAACGCTTGATGTTTGCAGTAAGCTTACGCAACGCTTGCGACATTAGACGCGCCTGAAGACCAACGTGAGAATCACCCATGTCACCTTCAATTTCAGCTTTAGGTGTAAGCGCCGCTACCGAGTCAACAATAACAACATCTACCGCACCCGAGCGTACTAGCATGTCGCAAATTTCTAGCGCTTGCTCACCAGTATCCGGCTGAGATACCAATAGCTCGTCAATGTTTACGCCAAGCTTTTCAGCATATACCGGGTCAAGGGCGTGCTCCGCATCAACGAAGGCACAGGTTTTACCCTTCTTCTGAGCTTCAGCTATGACTTGAAGTGTTAGCGTGGTTTTACCTGATGATTCTGGCCCGTAGATTTCAACAACACGTCCACATGGCAAACCGCCTATACCTAGAGCGATATCAATGGTAAGTGAGCCAGTAGAAATCGCTTCAATATCCATGGCTTGGTTATCGCCTAAGCGCATGATTGCGCCTTTACCAAATTGCTTTTCAATTTGGCCAACTGCGGCGGTTAAAGCTTTTGATTTGTTATCGTCCACGTATGTATCCTCTAGGATTTGCGGTTAAATTCTGTATTGGTGTTTTCCATATCTTGTATGAAATTACCAAATAATGATCACATTCTATACTGTACAAGCATACAGTTTCAACCAGTGTTTTTAATTTTCACTCAACATTTTAACTAAGTGAGTAATCGCAAAGCTAATAGCGTGTTGACGTACTTCGTCGCGATTGCCGCTAAACACCTGTTTAATTTGCGCTTCGTGTTCTCCACATAAAAAGCCGAACCATACCGTGCCCACTGGTTTTTCTTCGCTACCACCGCCAGGACCGGCAATGCCACTCACCGTTACAACAAGTTGCGCTCCGCTATTACGGCGCACGCCGTCTGCCATTTCAATTACCGTTTGCTTCGACACCGCGCCGTACTCTTTTAGTGTCTGCTCTGTTACGCCCAGTATGCTTTGCTTTGCGTCGTTTGAGTACGTCACCCAGGATTGGTTAAACCAATCAGAGCTGCCAGCCACACTGGTAAAAGCAAAAGCGACTCCTCCGCCTGTACACGACTCAGCGCTTGATACAGTCCAACCTTTTTCCCTTAGTGCGTCGCCTAACACCTGAACTTGCGCAGATAATGCGCTATCAAGCGTTAAAGGGGTGGCGTTTGCTGTCGAATCAGTTGAAAATGTTGTGCTCATTTGGATATACCTAATTACACCTGTTGTGCTTTATCAGATCTTCGCTTGATCTTAGTGGGCGTGAGTTTATCATTTATTCCCCTCAACAGGCATTAAACCCAGCAACAAATTCGCAGAGGCATTTTTTGGAATCACATACTCCTATGATGCGCCAATACCTGACTATTAAGGCGCAGCATCCGAATATTTTACTGTTTTATCGCATGGGCGACTTTTATGAGTTGTTTTACGACGATGCCAAAAAAGCTGCTGAATTACTGGATATTTCATTAACAGCCAGAGGAAAATCTGGTGGTGAACCTATTCCTATGGCTGGTGTGCCTTATCATGCGGTAGAAAGTTATCTGTCACGCTTAGTGAAAATGGGCGAGTCAGTAGCCATTTGTGAACAGGTAGGCGACCCAGCCACCAGTAAAGGCCCTGTTGAACGCGCAGTACAACGCATTGTTACGCCCGGTACAGTCACCGACGAAGCGCTGTTAGAAGAACGTCGCGACAATATTCTGGCCGCCGTTTGTGGTCACAGTATGCACTATGGGCTGGCAACCCTAGATGTTACAAGCGGTCGTTTTGTTGTGTTTGAATGTGACAGCGATGAAAGCCTACTTGCTGAAGTTCAGCGCATTAACCCAGCTGAACTACTCTATCCTGAAGGATTTGAAAGCTTAGCATTGGTTGAAAACCGCAAAGGACTTAGACGCCGTCCTGAATGGGAATTCGACATTGATACCGCCACAGAGCAACTAAACGCACAGTTTGAAACCAAAACATTAGATGGCTTTGGAATAAAAGGCGTCACTAAAGGCTTAGGCGCAGCGGGCTGCGTTTTACAATATGTAAAGGATACCCAGCGTACTGCTCTGCCTCACATTCGCCGCATTCAGACCGAACAGCAAGACAGCCGCGTTCAGCTTGATGCTGCCACCCGCAGAAACCTAGAACTTACCCATAATTTGTCGGGCGGACAGGAAAATACGCTGTTCAGCGTGATGGATACCACCACTACGGCCATGGGTAGTCGTATGCTACAGCGCGTTGTTCACTCGCCTTTAACCGACCAGCATGAGCTGCACAGCCGTTTAGATGCTGTTGAAACGTTTATTAATGATGACCCTGAAGATATTCGCACCGCGTTAAAGCACATTGGTGATATAGAACGTATTATGGCGCGCTTAGCCCTTCGTTCAGCCAGGCCACGGGACTTTGCTCGCCTAAAAAATGCGTTTAATGCGCTGCCTGATTTACAAGATGCCCTAGCGCGATTCGACACAGGCCAAATCAGAAGTATCAGCGAAACCATTGGCACTTACCCTGAGCTTCAAGCTCTGTTAAATGATGCCATTATCGATAACCCGCCAGTGGTAATACGGGATGGCGGCGTGATTGCCGAGGGCTACAACGCCGAACTTGATGAATTGCGCAAGCTATCACAAGGAGCTACCGACTACTTAGACGCTATGGAACAGCGTGAACGCGAGCGCACCGGCATTTCTACGCTAAAAGTGGGCTATAACAAAGTTCACGGGTTCTTTATTGAAATTAGCCGGGCGAACAGTGCATTGGCGCCCGCTGAATATATTCGAAGACAAACCCTTAAAAACACTGAACGTTATATAACGCCAGAACTTAAAGAGCACGAAGATAAAGTGCTAAGCAGTCAGGGCGCTGCGCTTGCTCTTGAAAAGCAGCTTTATGAAGCCTTGTTCGACAACTTTGCGCCGCACTTAAACAACTTAATTGAAACCGCCGCGGCGCTAGCCAAATTAGACGTGCTATGCTGTTTTGCCGAACGCGCAGTCTCCCTTGATTGGTATCGACCTCATTTGAGTCAAGAATGTGCGCTTACTTATGATGCCGGTCGCCACCCTGTGGTTGAGAATGTAATGAAAGACCCCTTCATTGCCAACCCGCTTCAGCTAGACACCGAGCGCCGTATGCTGATTATTACTGGCCCCAACATGGGCGGTAAATCAACTTATATGCGCCAAACAGCGTTGATTGCGTTACTAGCCTGTATTGGTAGCTTTGTACCTGCTGAAAACGCCCACATAGGAAAACTTGATCGTATTTTCACCCGTATAGGCGCATCAGATGACTTAGCCTCAGGCCGTTCTACCTTTATGGTTGAGATGACAGAAACGGCGAACATTCTCAACAATGCTACAGAAAACTCTCTGGTATTAATGGATGAAATAGGCCGAGGTACCAGTACCTATGACGGATTGTCACTGGCTTGGGCATGCGCAAGTTATTTAGCAAAGCAGCTGAATGCTTATACGCTTTTTGCCACTCATTACTTTGAACTAACTGAACTTCCGGAAACGCAAAGTGGCGTAGTGAATGTGCACTTAGACGCGATGGAGTTTGAAGATACTATACGCTTCATGCATACGGTATCAGAAGGCGCGGCGAGCAAAAGCTTTGGTTTACAAGTTGCCCAACTTGCAGGCGTACCTAAGGCGGTAATAAAAGCGGCGCAACAGAAGCTTGCGGTGTTGGAATCATCACACCTTATGACCAGCACGGAAGATGGATCAGAGAAAGCCAACGATGAGGCTTTTGTAGCGAAGAGCTCGGTAAAAGGTGCAAATAAAACAAGCGCATCAGTTAAAGCTACATCAAATACCAAAGGCCAAGCTGAAATGCTGTTCCCTGATAAGCCGCACCCGGTAGTAGAAGCCCTTGAAAACTTGTCACCCGATGAGCTATCACCGCGCCAAGCGCTAGACCTTATCTACACACTTAAGCGCCTGAGCCAATCTTAAAGCAAGCTAAAGCGCGTATAAATTGCGCATCATGTGGGCAAATTGATTGTCTGCCCACATGAATTTGCGTATACTATCGCCCCGTCCAAAGTGTAGCTGGTTTTGTTCTAAACTCAGCCTATATTTACCATACAACCCAAACGTTCTAGGTTTCGCATGACAAATTATATTTTCGTCACCGGTGGTGTAGTTTCATCGCTAGGTAAAGGTATTGCTGCAGCATCGTTGGCCGCAATTCTGGAAGCTCGCGGTCTCACCGTAACCATGTTAAAACTCGACCCTTACATCAATGTCGACCCGGGCACTATGAGCCCTATCCAGCATGGTGAAGTATTTGTTACCGATGACGGCGCTGAGACCGACCTTGATCTTGGTCACTATGAGCGTTTTATTCGCACCCGCATGACTAAGCGCAACAACTTCACTACCGGCCGTGTATATGAAGAAGTGTTAAAGCGCGAGCGTCGCGGTGATTACCTTGGTGCAACTATTCAGGTTATCCCTCATATCACCAATGAAATTAAGCGCCGCGTAATTGAAGGAGCTGAAGGTCACGATGTAGCTATTGTTGAAGTGGGCGGAACCGTAGGTGACATCGAGTCACAACCTTTCTTGGAAGCAATTCGTCAGCTAGGTACCGAAGTAGGCCGTGAACGCGCTATGTTCATGCACCTAACTCTTGTACCTTATATGCCAGCATCAGGTGAAGTAAAAACTAAGCCTACGCAGCACTCGGTAAAAGAGCTTCGCTCTATTGGTATTCAACCAGATATCCTAGTTTGTCGTTCAGTAGGTGCATTGCCGGCTAGTGAGCGCTCGAAAATCGCCCTATTCACAAACGTTGCTGACAAAGCCGTTATTTCTTTGAAAGACGTAGACAGCATTTACCGCATCCCTGCTGCACTTAAAGCACAAGGCATGGATCAGTTAGTTGTAGACCGCTTCGGTCTTGAGTGTGAAGAAGCCGACTTATCTGAGTGGGAACAAGTACTTTACGCAGAATCAAACCCTACCGCAGAAGTTAACATTGGCATGGTAGGCAAGTATGTTGAATTACCTGACGCTTATAAGTCTGTTAATGAAGCGCTTAAGCATGCTGGCCTTAAAAACCGTCTAACTGTGAACATCCACCACATTGACTCACAAGACGTGGAAAGTAAAGGTACCCAAATTCTAGAAAAACTAGATGCTATCTTGGTGCCTGGCGGCTTTGGCGAACGCGGTATAGAAGGTAAAATTGCTGCTGCGCGTTATGCCCGTGAAAACAAAGTCCCTTACCTTGGCATTTGCTTAGGTATGCAGGTAGCGCTTATCGAGTACGCGCGTAATGTTGCAGGTATGGAAAATGCGAACAGCACAGAGTTCGACCCTGAAACGCCTTATCCTGTAGTCGGCCTTATCACTGAGTGGTTAGATGCTGCAGGAACAACTGAAACTCGCACAGAAAACTCAGATCTTGGCGGAACTATGCGCTTAGGCAGCCAGCTTTGCCACCTTATTGAAGGTACAAAAGTTCATGAGATGTATGGTAATGCCGAAATTTATGAGCGTCACCGTCACCGTTACGAAGTGAACAACAACCTGCGTGACCAAATTGAAGCTGCAGGATTGAAAGTAAGTGGTTTGTCCACTGACAAGCGACTTGTAGAAGTGGTGGAAATCCCTGATCATCCTTGGTTCATTGCGGGCCAATTCCACCCTGAATTCACATCAACTCCTCGGGATGGACACCCATTATTCACTGGTTTCGTTGCTGCGGCAGGAAAATACCAGAAAGAAAATCACTAATTTCTAATAAAAGGGGTGCTCTCTCCCGTTGCACCCCATTCAATTGTTGAGGAAAAAACATGGCGAAAATCAGTCGCATTATCGGACGCGAAATCTTAGATTCACGCGGAAACCCTACCGTAGAAGCAGATGTATACTTAGAATCAGGCGTAATGGGCCGTGCTGCAGCACCATCTGGTGCCTCTACTGGTAGCCGCGAAGCACTAGAGCTACGCGACGGCGACAAGTCTCGTTACCTAGGTAAAGGTGTAACAAAGGCAGTTGCAGCAGTTAACGATACCATCGCGCCAGCGCTTATCGGCAAAGACGCACTAGCGCAAGCTGATATCGACGGCATCATGATTGACCTTGATGGCACAGAAAACAAAGAAACCCTTGGTGCGAACGCAATTCTTGCAGTTTCTCTTGCTGTAGCTAAAGCGGCTGCAGCGGAAAAAGGCGTAGCGCTTTACGAGCACATTGCAGACCTAAACGGTACATCTGGCCAATACTCTATGCCAGTACCTATGATGAACATCATCAACGGTGGTGAGCACGCTGACAACAACGTAGACATTCAAGAGTTCATGGTACAGCCTGTTGGCGCGAAGAGCTTCAAAGAAGCACTACGTATGGGTGCTGAAATCTTCCACGCACTTAAGAAAGTACTTTCTGCTAAAGGCCTTAACACGGCAGTTGGCGACGAAGGTGGTTTTGCCCCTAACCTTAGCTCAAACGCTGAAGCGCTTGCAGTAATCGTAGAAGCCGTTGAAAACGCTGGCTATAAAATGAATGAAGACATCACCCTTGCACTAGACTGCGCGGCGTCTGAATTCTATAAAGAAGGCAAATACGTACTATCTGGTGAAGACAAGAGCTTCGATTCAGAAGCGTTTGGCGATTACCTTGCTGACCTTTCTTCACAATACCCAATTGTATCAATTGAAGACGGCCTAGACGAAAGCGACTGGGACGGCTGGGCAAGCCTAACTAAGAAGATTGGCGACAAAGTACAGCTAGTTGGTGACGACTTGTTTGTAACTAACACTAAAATTCTTAAGCGCGGTATTGATAACGGTATTGGTAACTCAATCCTTATCAAGTTCAACCAAATCGGTTCACTAACTGAAACCCTTAACGCTATTAAAATGGCAAAAGATGCAGGCTTTACGGCAGTTATCTCTCATCGTTCTGGTGAAACTGAAGACGCCACTATTGCCGACCTAGCAGTAGGTACAGCAGCGGGCCAAATCAAGACGGGTTCACTATGCCGTTCTGACCGCGTTGCTAAGTACAACCAATTACTTCGTATCGAAGAAGCACTAGGTGACGCTGCAACTTACAAAGGCCGCAGCGAAATTAAAGGTCAATAATTTAAGCTTGAGACAATGATGAAAAGCCGCTTTATATAGCGGCTTTTTTATGTCTATTTTTCGCCTTGTTTAATGAAACCATGTAGCAACAAGCGCCTAATCTTGCTAGGGTTAAAAGACTTTAGACAGGAATTTGATAATCCCGATGGCTTCAAGCGACAAACTTTCCCACTCTATACCCAACTCCCAAGTTGGCTTTTTCAGTGAAGCTGGTGAACTCGGCGGAAGCCACCCTCAATTCAATGAAATATGTACCGCTCTGTATGAAAGAGAAATCGTCTCTCTAGCTCATAGCGAGATAAAAAACCTATCGCTGATTAAGCGTCGAATGGGCGGGCTTCCTTATCACGTGAAAGCTATTTCTCGATATATGATAAATAATGGCAACTCAAACAATCCATCCCCGCTAAAAACAGATACCCATAATGGAAGTTGGTATGCCAAGCAATCTGCAAAGTGCCCCGGCATTAATCATTTAGACGATGTAGAAAAGCGAGAAGCGTGGTATAGAAAAAACGCTAGGTATGGTCTTGTTGTACCTGTTTTAATTTTAAACATGGAAGGCTCTCACATTGAGCTTGATTCCATTGATATGGTAAACCAAGACAATACCCAGCTCCATCTGAACAAAAATGGATGGTTTGCCAATACAGGGGAGTGCATTTCTTCAACTCCACTACGCGATGAAATGGAAGCGGCCACGGCACTTTCAGTTCAAAACAAAATACTGCTGCGGCCTTCAAAGGCGATAATGACCGCTGCATGCTGTGGCCACGCATGGAGCTTTAAATCCAAGCGTTCACCACGTGCCTTATCCCTTCGCGAAATGCGCTTATCTACTCAAATCAACTGGAAGAACTTTACGCTGCTTAATAGGTAACAAAGCCTCGGAAAGAATAAAAACCCAGTATACCCGCATAAAAAACCACAATATCTTTTGCATATCTACAGCCAAATTTAGTACAAACATCCTAACCAACATCATCTATAGTAAATTCCCCCCTCATAAATGGTTGTAGCTACTGGTTTCGTTGCTCTCAGACCAAGATCGCTAGGACACATATCCTAAATAAGTAAAAGAAAGCATTTATACACGAAAAATATACTCATTATTGTAAACAATGGTTGACCTCTTCAAGCCACATGGGTACATTGTCGCTATCAACTTGGTTAGCAAAGAAACAACAAATGCGTATTCGTTTCCTTCTTCTATCTCTACTCCTTATGGCAGCCAGACTGCACGGGTAGATTGCGACCAGCGATTTAATTTCACAGAAACCCGTGCCAAGCACGGGTTTTTTTTTAACTATTCAACAGAGAGAGCGTCATGACAAATCAAGTGAAGATCTTTGATACCACATTGCGAGACGGCGAGCAGGCTTTACCTGCAAGTCTAAGTGCCAAAGAGAAACTGCAGATCGCCCTGGCGCTCGAACGGTTAGGCGTTGATATCATTGAGGCAGGCTTTCCTGTCTCTTCACCCGGCGATTTTCGCTCTGTACAAATGATTGCCAAAGAAGTTAAGAACTCTATCGTTTGTGGCCTATCTCGCGCATTGCCGGGTGATATTGATGCATGCGGACAAGCATTAAGCGTTGCTGAGCAATTCAGAATTCACACCTTCATCGCAACGTCAGAGATTCACGTAGGTGCCAAGCTTCGCAAATCACAAGATGAAATTGTAGATATGGCCGTAGCCGCGGTGAAACATGCACGTAAGTATACTGACGATGTAGAGTTTTCCTGTGAAGATGCGGGGCGTACCCATATTGATTACCTATGCCGAATGGTTGAAGCCGCTATTAGCGCTGGCGCGACCACGGTAAATATTCCGGACACCGTAGGCTACACAACACCTACAGAGTTTGGCGCTATTATTCAGCAATTGTTTAATCGCGTTCCTAATATCGATAAAGCAACCATTTCAGTGCATTGTCACAACGACTTGGGCTTAGCGGTAGCAAATTCATTAGCAGCTGTTGAGCAAGGTGCCAGACAGGTTGAATGTACTATAAACGGTATTGGCGAGCGTGCTGGTAATGCTTCACTTGAAGAAATTGCCATGATCTTACAAACCCGTAAGAACATGTTGGGCTTTGAAACTAACATTAATTCTACCGAAATATCGCGCACATCTAAGCTAGTCAGCCAGCTTTGTAACATGCCAGTTCAATCAAACAAGGCCATTGTTGGCGCGAATGCGTTTAGCCATTCATCTGGTATTCACCAAGACGGTGTCTTAAAAGCGCAAAATACCTATGAAATTATGACCCCAGAAAGTGTGGGTATTAATAAGAACAACCTAAACTTAACGTCTCGCTCTGGCCGTCATGTGATTAAACATCGCTTAACCGAACTTGGCTATAAAACCGAAGACTATGACTTAGAAGCGGTGTATGACGCATTCTTAAAGTTAGCGGATAAAAAAGGCCAAGTATACGATTACGACCTTGAAGCCTTGTTGTTCTTCGATAAGCAAAAGCACGACCAAGCACACTTCCAGTTGCTTTATCTTCAAGCTAATTCAGGCCGTGAAATCATTCCAAGTGCTACCGTTAAAATGAAAGTGGGCACTGAAGAGATTACCCAGTCTAGTATTGGAAACGGCCCGGTAGATGCGGCTTATAAGGCCATCATGTCTATACTAGGTCACGAAGATTTAGAAGTTGTCGACTTTAAATTAGATTCAAAAGGTGAAGGTGCCGACGCTTTGGCGCAAGTGAGCGTTATCGCTACATATAAAGGCCGTCGTTTCCATGGAATCGGCTTGGCTACAGATATTGTGGAAGCCGGCGTTAAAGCCCTTATCTTTGTATTAAACAACACATATTTAGCCGATCAAATTGATCAGCAAAAAAATCAACAAGAACGCGTTGCAGGAGTATAAATGAGCCAGTATTCAATTGCCGTATTAGCCGGAGACGGTATCGGCCCAGAAGTTATGCAGGAAGCCAATAAGGTTTTAGATGCTGTTGAAAAGAAGTTTAACGTCACCCTCAACCGTACTGCATATCCTGTAGGTGGCTATGCCATTGATACTGAAGGCGAAGCGCTACCCTCAAAAACGCTTTTGGGCTGTGAGCAAGCCGATGCGATCTTGTTTGGCAGTATCGGTGGCCCTAAGTGGGACACCTTGCCGTTAGAGCAACGTCCTGAGCGTGCCGCACTACTTACCCTTCGCAGTCATTTTGACCTGTTCAGCAACTTGCGCCCAGCTCGAATTTATCCGGGCCTTGAAAGCCTGTCTCCCCTTCGTGAAGACATTGCTAAATCAGGCGTAGATGTTTTGGTAGTGCGCGAGTTAACCAGCGGTATCTACTTTGGTCAGCCGAAGGGCCGAGAAGGTGAAGGCGAAGAAGAATTCGCGTATGACACTATGCGCTACAGTAAACGTGAAATTCGCCGTATTGCTATTGCAGCGTTTGAAGCAGCACAGAAGCGTCGCGGCAAAGTGACTTCAGTAGACAAAGCTAACGTACTGGTAACCAGTCGTTTATGGCGTGAAATTGCTGAAGAAGTCGCAAAAGACTATCCAAATGTAGAACTTGACCATATCTACATCGACAATGCCACTATGCAAATAATGAAGAACCCAGCGCAGTTCGATGTGATGCTGTGTTCAAACCTTTTTGGCGATATCGTTTCTGATGAATGCGCTATGATGACGGGCTCTATGGGCTTGTTGCCATCGGCAAGCATGAACGAGGAAGGCTTTGGCCTTTATGAGCCAGCAGGCGGTTCGGCTCCAGATATTGCAGGCCAAGGCATTGCTAACCCTATCGCACAAATTTTATCGGCCGCCATGATGCTGCGTTTCAGCATGAACTTGAATGATGCTGCCGACGCAATTGAAAAGGCAGTAGTGGCAACGCTAGAAGCAGGTGTACTTACAGGCGAGTTAC
Source organism: Alteromonas sp. BZK5 (assembly GCF_014349115.1). Taxonomy (NCBI): domain Bacteria; kingdom Pseudomonadati; phylum Pseudomonadota; class Gammaproteobacteria; order Alteromonadales; family Alteromonadaceae; genus Alteromonas; species Alteromonas sp. BZK5. The sequence continues at coordinate 35,659 of NZ_JACSOE010000029.1, forward strand.
TTCCTTCTGACAAACGCAGCCAAGCGGCAAGCACGTCGCAAGTAGGCGATGAAATCGTTAAACAATTAATGGCGCAGGAGTAAAACAACCTCATGGCCAAGACCTTATATGACAAAGTGTGGCAAGCCCACATTATTGACCAAATCGGTGAAGACAGCTTAATTTATATCGACCGTCACTTAATTCATGAAGTAACGTCACCTCAGGCATTTGCAGGCCTTAATGAAAAAGGCCGTAAAGTACGACGTCCTGATCGCACCGTTGGTACTATGGATCACAGCATTTCAACCCGTTCATTGGCAATCGATGCCTGTGGTCCGGCGAATGCGCTTCAGCTACAAACCTTGGCAAAAAACTGTGAAGATCACGGCATTCAGCTATTTCCAGTGGGCCACCAGAAGCAAGGTATTGTGCACGTAATGGGCCCGGAATTAGGTTTAATTCAGCCAGGCATGACGGTGGTGTGTGGTGACTCACACACTGCAACCCACGGTGCATTTGGTGCGCTGGCATTTGGTATTGGTACCTCTCAGGTAGAGCATGTATTGGCCACGCAAACGTTGAAACAAAGCCGCGCGAAAAGCATGCTTATCAACGTAAATGGCAAGCTTCCTGTCGGTATTACGGCAAAAGACATTATTCTTGCCATTATCGGCAAAATTGGCCACGCTGGCGCTACTGGCCATGTTATCGAATACGCAGGTGAAGCTATCCGCGGTTTGAGCATGGAAGAGCGCATGACGGTGTGCAACATGAGTATTGAAGCTGGCGCGAAAGCTGGCCTTGTTGCACCAGACGAGAAAACCTTCGCCTACCTTGAAGGCCGCGAATACGCACCTAAGGGTCAAGACTGGGAAGACGCTGTCGCTTATTGGAAAACCCTTTATACCGAAGAGGGCGCAACCTTTGACACTGTGGTTGAACTTGAAGCGGCAGATATCGCTCCTCAGGTTACGTGGGGCACTAACCCAGGCCAGGTTATTGGCGTAAACACACCGGTACCTGCCCCTGAAGACTTCAGTGACCCGATTGAAAAAGAGAGCGCAGTAAAAGCGCTTGAGTATATGGGGTTAAAACCCGGTGAAAAGCTTGCTGACGTTGCAGTAAACCACGTATTTATCGGCTCATGTACCAACGGTCGTATTGAAGATATGCGCGCAGCGGCACAAATCGCCAAGCGCGGTAAAGTCGCCGATTCAGTGACTGCGATTGTCGTTCCAGGGTCGGGTAACGTTAAACGCCAAGCTGAAGCAGAAGGCTTAGATAAAATCTTTATCGATGCTGGCTTTGAGTGGCGTTTGCCAGGTTGCTCTATGTGCCTTGGTATGAATGACGACAAGCTAGTGGCAGGCGATAGATGTGCCTCTACCAGTAACCGTAACTTTGAAGGCCGTCAAGGCCGTGGGGCGCGCACTCACTTGGTAAGCCCAGCAATGGCTGCCGCTGCTGCAATTACCGGTCGCTTTGCTGACGTTAGAGATTATCAGGAGTAACTTATGTCTGAACAAGGTTTTACACAACACACAGGCATTGCTGCGCCGCTTGATCAGGCCAATGTCGATACCGACCAAATTATTCCAAAACAGTTTCTAACTGGCGTAACACGTGCTGGCTACGGCAAACATTTGTTTCACGACTGGCGTTATTTGGATTTAGAAGAGAAAGAGCCAAACCCAGCGTTCGCGCTGAATAAGCCTGAGCACAAAGGTGCGAGTCTGTTGCTAGCTCGCGAAAACTTTGGTTGTGGCTCAAGCCGAGAACACGCGCCGTGGGCACTTGCCGACTTTGGATTTAAAACGGTTATTGCCACCAGCTTTGCTGATATTTTTTACGGCAACTGCATTAATAATCAGCTAGTGCCTGTGGCATTATCAAGCGAGCAAATGGACGCTTTGTTTGCTGCAGTGAAGGCAGACCCAGCAACTAAGATCACCGTTGATCTTCCAGCGCAAACAGTAAGTTTTAACGATACAAGCTTCAGCTTCGATATTGCTGAGCATCACAAAAACAACCTTATTAAAGGCTTAGATGCTATCGGTCAAACCCTTGAACTCACAAGTGCTATAGAAGCCTTCGAAGATAAACAGCCCGCGTGGTTGTGAAAGCGTGGGGCTTTAGCGCTTAACAACGCCCTAGCATGACACATGGGTGCTGTCGCGAGATGGCACCCTGTTTGTTTCTCTCATCTATGCCTCTACCTTAACTTCGCATCAAGACGCCTAATACCAATCCGCAATAAAAATATCAGTTCACCTGATTTGAGCCATAAGCAACTTCTCGGCACATTTACACGTCACGCGTTTTCTCACGAATTCGGTAATCCTACATTCGCCGACTCTAGCTATACTAAAGACTAATAAACTCCTCACTTTTTTCACTGGAATATCGTACTATTCGTTTCTATTGTAATTGAAGGCTATGGCAACGTTGTGCCTCACAGGAGAGATAATGCTAGAACAGGTACCCATTGATGATTTGCAGCCAGGAATGTACGTCAATCAAGTACTTGAACAAACAGGTTCACTTAAAATGCGCTCTAAAGGCATTGTGAAAACCCAAGCCATTATTGATAGTCTAAAATCGAAAGGTATTTTAAGCGTCGAAGTAGATCTTGCGAAATCTAAGCTGCCCGAGCCCGCTGTGCCACCCGAGCCAGCTAAAGAAAAAGAGCCTGAAGTGACTAAACCGGTTGTTAAGCCAGTGGGTCGTGATTCAATTAACGAAGCCAACGAGCTTTACAGCAGCGCAATTGCCATTCAAAGCAGCTTTTTAAAGTCGCTTAAAAATGGGGCGGTAAAAGATTTGTCTCCCATGGAGTCGCTGTCGCAAAGCCTGATCGAAAGTGTATTTGATAATAAAGATGCGCTGAGCTGCCTGACTATGATCAAGGATACCGACCAGTACCTTCTTGAGCACAGTATTAATTGCAGTGTACTAAGCGGCATTTTCTGTGAGTTTCTTGGCTATGACAGAGATACCACAGAGCAAGTGAGTTTAGGTGCCCTATTGATGGATATCGGCATGTCTTCCCTGCCAGATGAAATTCGCAATAATACAGGCGAATTTTCCAGTGATGATTGGGAAGTGATGAAAACTCACGTTGAAATTGGTGCTGACCTAGTTGAACAGTGTGGCGATATTTCTGACCTATCGCTACGCATCATTGAAGAGCACCACGAGCGCGTTGATGGAAGCGGCTACCCGAGAGGATTGGTTGGTGACGAAATCTCAGAGTTCGCGCGTATTGCTGCCATTGTGGATGCATACGATGCCATGACATCTAATCGTACGCACAAAAACAGTATCACGCCTACTCAGGCGCTAAAGCGACTAACTGCGACAGAGAACTTAGACCAAGAATTGGTAAAACAATTTATCCAGTGTATTGGCGTGCACCCTGTTGGCTCCTTGGTGAGGTTAAAGAGCGGTAAATTAGGTATTGTTAGCAAAATCAACCCTAAAGACCCCGTAAGCCCTCACGTTATGACCTTTTACAGCGTGACGTCGCAGCATTTCAATGAAGTGAAACGCGTTGATTTAAGTCAGTACGACGATGAGATTGTGTCAGGCGTTCGCCCCGAAGAGTTTAGTTTGAACTTACCAAAATTCTTTAAAGACGTTTTCATCAATCAGATGCCGCTGTAGAACACAAAGTATAAGCAGCGAAAAGGCCCTTTTTTCAAAGGGCCTTTTTTGTATTTCTTGTTAGTGTTTTTTGTAACTAACAGATAGTAATTACCAATCGGTTAATGCTGCCATAGTAAAAATCTCATCTTCGAAAGCAAGCACCACACGTTGCGCTTCAATATTGACGATTTGCACTCTATCAGCAATCCAGTCGCCCTCACCTATTTGACGGCCATTGACTCTCACCCACCTATCGGCAGGACGAGACGCATACATATGCGCGCTAAAGTTCATGGTAGGAAGTCGTGTTAACAAGCGAACGGGTAACTGATCTACACGGGGTAGTTCGTCTTTAACCGTCACCCTTGTTTGCTCTTCAGAGGGTGTATTATCTTGTGCCTTTGAGTCTAGCGCTTCAACGGCAGCATTAAAACGGGCCATAAGCTCTGGTGACACGGATACGTCAGATTGAGACGCAGCTTCATTTAATACTTTCCCTTCATAATTCCCTGAAGTATCAGTTTGTCTTGAATCTGTTGAGGAGCTACGCTCATATCCACTACTTGGCTCGGCGCCAGAACGTTGGGACACGTCGTTATTGTAACGATTCTGAGTACCTGTTGTGATTGGGTTTTTATTTGGAACTGCACCTAAATCAGTATTTTGCGTTGCAGCTAAGTTTCCAGCAGACTGGTTATTTACCATAGCGTTCGCTTGCGTGCCTTGCTGAGCTGCACCGCCGTTACTCATGTTTGCATTTACCGCCGTGTTAGCAGTTTCATTTGAACCTGCGCTTTGCCCACTTTCCTGAGTGTTAGAAGATACCTGTTCACTTTTGTTGCTTGAAGTGCCTGGTGCTTCATTACTACTTTGCGTGGCCGTAAGCGCTGAAGCGTCTCCGCTTGCTTCAACCTGTGAAACTGAGCTTTCAGAGTCTGCCACCGGTACAGAAGCGGGTGCAGTTAGCATTGGCCACCAGCGTTTTGCCGTAGCGGCGGAAAAGCCAATGCATAAACCACCAAGAATAACGACGGCAAAAAGCGCAACTTGCTTGGTGTAAAGCTTCCATGCTGACGGAAGCCCTTCCACTGTGGGTAAGAACAAGCTTCGATTAAACTGCTCGTTGAGGGATTTATCAAATTTGGCGGTAGTGTCGTGCTCGCCCCGAAGCAAAGCTTGGGTCTGTGTTCTATGATGAACTGCCGGCGCTATTTCCACGGTTTGCTCAGGGTCTATTTCTACCTCTTGCACGCCCATTTCAGACAAGCCCTGCACCATAGCATCGCTTGTCACTAAACCCGACTTTCTAATTTTAACTGGCCCATTTTGCTTGGTAATTTGAACAATCACCATACCGGGTTTTAAATGGTCAATGGCGACGATATTAGACATACAAACTCCCTAACCCGTAGCCGAATATGATGGCCAAAACAAACGCCGATGCGAGATACCATTTACGCTGGCTTTGCACGCGCTGACTGACAACATCTTCACCTAGAATTTGCTCTGCCGCGGCCAAGAATATAGGCTTTTGCACAACCGCATGCTGCTTAGTAAAAGATAAGGTTAACGCTCGGTCGCACAGCAAATTAATTACCCTTGGAATCCCACCAGTAATTTGATGCACCGCGCGCAATGTAGACTTACTGAAAATACTGATATCACCTTCAGCCACGCTTAAGCGGTGTGCTATGTAAGCACTAACTTCAGGCGCAGTTAAGGGCAGCAGATGATAACGAGCGGTAATGCGTTGAGCCAGCTGACGTAATTCGTTACGCTTTAGCAACTGCTGTAACTCAGGCTGACCTATCAATACAACCTTTAACAGTTTTTCACGATTCGTTTCTAGGTTGGTCAATAAACGAAGTTGTTCTAGTACTTCGGGCAACAGATGCTGCGCTTCATCAACCATTAGTACCGTATTCATGCCTGACTGATGATTCTCTGCTAACTTAGACAAAATCAAATCGGTGAAATACTTAAGGCTTGCTTTTTCAGGTGTATAAGCCAAGCCTAGCTCATCACAAACCGTTGCTAATAGCTCAAGGGCGGATAAGGTAGGATTCAAAATCATGGCTACCTGAGTATTATCGGGTAGCTGCTGCAACAGTTTTCTCGATACCGTTGTTTTTCCCGTGCCCACTTCTCCGGTGAGCATTACAAAACCACCGCTTTCTCTGAGGCCAAAGGTCAAATGGGCCAAAGCCTCTTTGTGCCTAGGGCTCATATACAAATAATCGGGGTTAGGCGCAATCGAAAAAGGATTGTCATTTAACCCGAAGTAGTTCAAATACATGGTTGCTGAAGCGCCTATCTGTTTTAATTTTTAACGACGAATAAACTACCAGACGCAACCTTGAAGTGAAAGCGCATAACGATGTGGCTACGAATTTTAATTGTAACATTGCTATACTGCGCCACTAAGACGTGGGGAGTGTTGAGTTTTGCGACACGCCAAAAGTCGGCACATCCCTAATCTAAAAAGTATTACTGACTAAAAAATCGATGGAAGAGCATGCAAGTATATCTCGTTGGTGGCGCAGTACGTGACGCACTGTTAAACAGAAAAGTTGTTGAACGCGACTATGTCGTGGTGGGCGCCACGCCAGAAGAAATGCTCAGCCAGGGTTTTACCCAAGTAGGCAAAGACTTCCCTGTTTTTTTACACCCTAAAACACAGGAAGAATACGCACTTGCACGTACAGAACGTAAGTCAGGAAAAGGTTACACCGGTTTTGTATGCGATGCGTCAAGCTCGGTGACGTTAGAAGAAGATTTGTTACGCCGGGACCTTACCGTTAATGCGATAGCGCAAGACAACTATGGAAAACTCATCGACCCCTATGGTGGTAAAAAAGATTTAGAAAACCGCCTACTTCGCCACGTATCTGAAGCCTTTAGTGAAGACCCTCTACGCGTATTTCGCGTTGCTCGGTTTGCAACCCGCTATGCTTATTTAGGGTTTACTATCGCCACTGAAACCATGGCTCTTATGCAGTCTATGGCGCAAAGCGGCGAGTTAAGCACGCTAAGTGCTGAGCGGGTATGGCAAGAAACAAAGCGTAGTCTTTTAGAGAAAACACCGCATGTTTTTTTCACTGTATTAAACCAAGCCCACGGTCTTAATGACTGGTTTACTGAGCTTGAAAGAAACGTAGATACTGCTCTGGAAACGTTAAAAACGGCGGTAGCACTAGAAAAGGCTGAAAACGAAAGCGTTGTTAAATACACGGGTTCAGAAACCCCATTACCTGAAAGTAGCGATTCAGAAACCGCTAGGCTGATAACAAGGTTTACTGCCCTGCTCACTCACCTCAGTGAGGAAGAAGCGAAACAGTTATGCAGTCGGCTTAAAGTGCAAAACCAAGTTAGTGAAATCGTCAGCCTTGCCTGCAAATTCAAAGGCTTTCTTTTGAACGCGCAAAACTCGCCCGCCGATTTACTTGCCTTGTTCAATAGCTGTGATGCGTGGCGTAGAGAGGAACGTTTCACATTATTACTTAGCGCTTTTGCGCCTTATGCTCATAACAAGGGCGTAGATTGGCAACACCAACAAAAGCGCATTGAAAATGCATTAGCAGCCGCCAACCAAGTGAACGTGCAAGATATCATTGCCACCGGCGTTAAAGGCCCTGAAATAAAAGACGCGCTTAACCGAGCAAAGCTATCCGCTGTTGCCTCGATTACTGATTAGATTAGATGTCCTCTTTCCCTGATATTGTAGGTAACCTCAAACCACAATGTATATTTACCTACGGTGTGCGAATTTAACGCCAGTTTTTCTCAATGTTTTGGTATAGCAATGCTACAATACGCACCATTCATTTAGAGCAATTTTATACTATGACTTTCGAAGAACTCGAATTAGACGAAGCACTGTGTCACGCAGCTGCCGATATGGGGTTTGAAACCCCAACTAGCATTCAAGAACTGGTTATCCCGCATGCGTTGGATGGACGAGATATCTTGGCCTCTGCTCCTACAGGTACGGGTAAAACAGCCGCTTTCTTATTGCCTGCATGCCAGTTTTTACTTGATTATCCGCGCAGACAGCCTGGTGCTACACGTATTTTGATTCTAACGCCTACCCGCGAGTTAGCGCTACAGGTTTATGAACAAGCCCTGGCCATAACAAAGCATACACAAATTGTGTGCGGGGTAATAACCGGTGGTATTAACTACGGTACCGATAAAGAAACCTTAAGCAAGAATCTCGATATTCTTGTGGCCACGCCAGGTCGTTTGCTTGAGCATATCGAAAAAGAAGCCGCAGATTGCCGTGATATCGAGTGTTTAATTCTTGATGAAGCTGACCGCATGTTGGATATGGGTTTCTCAACGGTAGTTAACCAAATTGCTGCCGAAGCGCGCTGGCGCAAGCAAAACCTATTGTTCTCTGCCACGCTTGAAGGCAAAGGCGTTAAGACTTTCGCTCATGATATTCTTAACAATCCTGAAGTGATTGAAGCGAACCCATCGCGCAAAGAGAAGAACAAAATTCATCAGTGGTATCACCTTGCTGACGACATGAATCACAAGCAAGCATTGCTGGTGAATATTTTGAAGCAAGAAACAACGACGTCAGCGGTTGTGTTTGTGAAAACCCGCGAACGCCTGCAAATGCTTAAGGACTTCTTAGCCTCGAAAGATATTCCAGTGTGCTGGCTACAGGGTGAAATGCCACAAGACAAACGTATTGCAGCGCTAGCCCGTTTCAAAAGTGGTGAAGTACCTATCTTGCTGGCAACGGATGTTGCTGCCCGCGGTATTGATGTGCCTAACGTGAGCCATGTTATTAACTTCGACATGCCGCGCAAAGCCGACGTTTATGTTCACCGCATTGGCAGAACCGGCCGCGCTGGCGCCAAAGGTACTGCAATATCTTTGGTTGAGGCCCACGATTTTGACATGGTAGCCAAAACCGCACGTTACATGGGCGAACCACTTAAAGCTCGCGTTATTGACGAGCTACGCCCCAAAAACAAAACGCCTAAAATTGGCCCGAAAAAGAAAAAAGTAAAGGCCAAAGACAAAGCCAAGGCAAAAGCTAAGCCTAAAAAGAAAAAGTAAAACTCGAGCACGTAGAGGGTGAGCGATGCGATGGCCGAAGGTTGGGAGTGGCTTTCGCAAACACGCGGTAAACACATCCATGTGCGCTCCGCTGCCGCATCCCTGCGGCAGAGGGTTTGCTCAAACCACTCCCGACCTTCGTCCTGAATAACCTAAAGTAACCCGATGAATGTGCTCGAGCTTATTTCAGGAGCAAAGAAAAAACGAGGAGTCTGGCACAATGAAATTCCCAGAAAAAATTGTTTTAGCCACAGGTAATCAAGGCAAGGTGCGAGAGTTTGCATCCTTATTTGCAGATTACGGCGTAGACGTTGTGGCGCAAAAAGAATTAGGTGTATCTGATGTGCCTGAAACAGGTACAACATTCGTTGAAAATGCCATTATTAAAGCGCGTCATGCGGCACAAGTAACAGGCCTTCCTGCTATTGCTGACGACTCAGGCTTAGTGGTTGACGCCCTTGGCGGTGCACCCGGTATCTATTCAGCCCGCTATGCTGGCGCTGATGCAACTGACGATACCAATATCGACAAGCTATTAGCTGCCCTAGATGGCGAAACCCAGCGTAAAGCGCATTTCTTCTGTACATTAGTGTTTATGCGCCATACTGACGACCCAGTACCATTAGTTAGCCAAGGTAAATGGCAAGGCGAAATTTTAACCGCTCGCTCTGGTAACGACGGTTTTGGTTACGACCCGGTATTTCACGTGCCAACTCATGGCTGCACAGCTGCAGAATTGGAGAAAGCCGAAAAGAACCGTATTAGCCATCGCGGCAACGCCTTAGCGATTTTGCTTGATAATATGAGAGCGACTTTTGCGTAATCCACCGCTTAGCCTTTATATCCACATTCCTTGGTGTGTTCAAAAGTGTCCGTACTGTGATTTTAACTCTCACGGGCTTAAATCTGATTTACCCGAGAAAGAATATGTGGCGCACCTGCTGGACGATTTAGCCATTGATGCCAAACGCATTGGCGACCGCCCTGTCGAGACAATCTTTATAGGCGGTGGCACGCCCAGTTTGTTTTCAAGCGAGGCCATGGCTGACATCTTAAACGGCGTCAAACAGCGGGTTAACTTAAGCGACACTGCTGAAATAACCATGGAGGCCAACCCAGGCACCGTCGAGGCAGGTAAGTTTGCGGGCTTTTATCAGGCAGGCGTAAATCGAATATCGGTGGGCATTCAAAGCTTTCAGCCGAAGCATTTAAAAGTGCTAGGCCGTATCCACGATGAAAGCCAAGCTGAAAATGCGGTAAAACAAGCACACAGCGCAGGGCTACCTACGTTTAATTTAGATCTCATGCATGGTCTACCTGAACAAAGCGTAGAGAATGCTATGGCAGATTTGAAGCAAGGCATTGAGCTCACGCCTTACCACTTGTCGTGGTACCAGCTTACCATCGAGCCAAACACGCCTTTCTATTCAAAGCCGCCAGAACTGCCAGACGACGACATCCTGTGGGAAATACAGGAAAAAGGCCACATCCTCTTAGAGCGTGCAGGCTATCACCAGTACGAAATTTCAGGCTACGCCAAAGCTGGGCACCAATGCCGCCATAACCTGAATTACTGGCGTTTTGGCGATTACTTAGGTATTGGATGCGGTGCGCACGGGAAGATTACCGATGCCGCTAACGGCACAATTCATCGTACCGTTAAAGTGAAGCATCCAAGAGGCTATATGGAAATGAGCCGCCCGTATTTAGATACGCAAACGCTGGTTAGTGCAGACGACCTACCGTTTGAGTTTTTTATGAATAGGTTTCGTTTAGTTGAGCCTTGCCCGATGAGTGATTTTAGTGACTTCACAGGTACTGAGTTAACGGATGACGTTAAACGCGCACTGTCTGATGCTCATCACCAAGGGCTGCTTTCTATTTCAGATAGTCACTGGCAGGTAACTGCTAAAGGACGTAGATATCTCAACTCTCTGCTGTCGTGCTTCGTATAATCTTGCCCATTTGAGCCAACCAAAAAGCTAGATCAAAAAAGCCTGCTCACGCAGGCTTTTCTGTCTTAATCTGTCTTTAACCAAAATTAGTACACGTATTACTTATTTCAACTAGTTCTCACTCTTATCATGTCGCGTAATGATATTGTAAGGCTTGAAAGCAGGCACACTTGCTCGAAGGTTTTCTTCCGCTACGTCTAGGCGCTTAAGCTTTTCACAAAACCACTCTGCCTTTTTACGCAATGTCGTAGCTTTATCACCCACATCAAGATGCTCACCCACATTATTAAGCTGACGAGTAATTTCCGCTACTTTCTCTTGATTTACTTCGCCACTTCCAGTGTTGATACCACTGATCGCCGATAATATACCGCCTACTGAGGTAGAAATTGCTTCCTCAAGCTGTGCTTCAATTTCACTATCCACGAATTCATCAACGCTTTCCAGTGATCCAGGGCCGATAAAATAATGATTACTCGCATGCCTGAATTTATCTTTCACGCGGTTTTGAACACGCTTCATAGCAGCATTCAAACGCTCGTAGCTGTCGTGATCACTGCCTACTAAGCCTAGGTAAACATGCTCAATGGTATCAATAGCTAAATCTACACCTTCGGTGGCCAAAATAATCATTTTTGGTACTACATAGTGTAACCCTGAAGAATACTCTTCTAGCCACTGCCGTTCTTGCTCATTCAAGGTTTGCCAACGTCCACCTACAAAAAGCTGGTTTTGGTCATTAATCTGAACTACGGTGCGGGTTTTATCCATTACGCGAAGCTGTTCGTTATTAACGGCAATACCGTAAGCAAAATCGATATTACAGGTATATTCAGCCTGCGCCGATGTGCTAAGTCCAGCGAATAAACAAATTGTAAAAAGGGCAGCCTTAAGGCTCGATATCATTTTCATACCAACATTGTGGCTAGCTTACTGGGAAATAAAAAGCCATCATGAGTCTAACGTGCTAAAAATCAGGTTGAACATGTCGATATTATCAATCTACTCAAAACGCAGCTTGATACTAGGGCCTGTAGACTTTTGTTATTCACCAAAGGTCAACAGGCTCTAAGCAAGAGTGTCGATTTTCTTTAAAATTGACGTTCAAACCAAAAAACAAAGCACGCATTATAGAGCGTGCTTTGTTGATAAAAAGTCTAAGGGTCAGATACTAGACGAAAGACTAATACGAAGCGGTGTAGATCTTTATCTACACCTATTCGTTGGTGTAGGTGCGCACCAGTCGAACGTAAATGAAACGGTCTTTCTCTTTAATCGAATGGCTCGCATTAAAGAACGCGACAACCCAGGCTCTGTCTGGATCATCTGCCGAAGGGGTAGAAGTCCAAAAATCATCCGGAGGCGTAGCTGGGAAAAGGGAGCTATTAATCGCCGGGCGTACGCAGTCGCGTTCCGTTAAGGTGGCCAACTCTTTAACGTTGGGCAAGCGCCATCCTAGCAAGTCTTCGTTACTCGCCTGCTGCGCAAGTTGTAGCGCCTGCTGCCACGTATACTTCACCGCTTCACCACTGCATGTTGAGCCGTCCCAAGTTTGCCCTTCGGAACATCGTCTCCATACTAAATCTGTGGTGGTATCCAACAAAGTACTGGTAGTCACTGCTTCAAAATTATCGTTGGGCGTGGTTTCTAGTCCGTCAGACAGACACTCTTGGGCGAAAGCTGAAAGCGATGCACTAGCAAGCAACGTCGAGGCTGCAACCATTTTGAGTGTAGTTAGCACTGCGCTTTTCAGTACGCGTTGAGCGGATTTATTAACTTTATTGCTCATGACTATCTCCCTGCTCTTACAAGACGAACACGCGCCTCTGATGACTTATTAAGAAAGTTATCGACACCTGAATCAAAATCCAATGCCCATGCATTTTGTGCATCATCACTGTTTACCCCATCAGCACTTGGCACTGAGGTCCAATACCATAGGGGCTCGGTAGAGACTGCACCGGTGTTAGGAAAGTAATCTTCATCAATGGCCACGTCGTCGGCAATGCCTAAATGCATTAACGAAAAGAGTTCATGGTGAGTAGGTAGCCGCCAGTCGTAAAAACCACACAGCCCCTGTGCGTTAACCGCCTGTACATATGCAGAGGTATTACAGCTGGTTAATAAGCACGTTGCATTCGCGCCTGTCTGGTCGCCTTCAAAACCGCCATTTACCTCTTCGCTGTACCAAGAATAGGTGTAGTCTTTATCTTGAAATGCTCCATCGTCAGTTTTAACTTCCCACACCATATATGGACCCTCTCCGATTGCAAGACACCGTGTTGATTTAATAACGTGATTCATTGCTGCCATATATTCGGCTTTTTCGTGAAGTCAATTGACT
>NZ_JACSOE010000030.1:0-46455 GCF_014349115.1 Alteromonas sp. BZK5
ACGCGAAAATGCTGTTTTACCAAGACGACGCGCGAACCTTCGAGCGTGTCATCACTTATTATCAATACGTGGCAAAAGCGCGCCAAAAAGAGATTGAGAGCTTTAGGGGAAATGTTGCTAGGCTTGAAGAAGTTAACGCAGAGCTTAGCGAAAAAGCCTTGTCACTTGCCGCTTTGAAAGATGAGCAAGAAGGTCAGCGAGCAGTACTTATAACCCGTCAGGATGATAGAAAAGCAACGCTTAAGAAAATAAACAAAACCATAGCCTCTGAAAACCAGCGTATTGCGTCGCTACAAGCTGATGAAAAAGCGCTGAAAGACGCCATTGAAGCGGCCCGGATTGCCGCAGAACGGGCTGCTCGTGAAGCCGAAGTGAGTATGGATGGACTTGCCAAATTAAAAGGTAAGCTGGCAGCGCCTGTAAAAGGCAGAATACGAAACTTATTCGGTAGTCGCCGCCAAGGGCAAGTGTCTTGGAAAGGCATTGTGATAGATGGTGCCGAGGGCGACCCTGTAAACAGCATTGCGCCTGGAAAAGTGTTGTACGCCGATTGGTTGCGCGGATTTGGTCTGGTCGCTATTGTCGATCATGGCGAAGGGTATATGAGTGTTTACGGTCACAACCAAGCGTTACTCAAGCAAGCTGGCGATGATGTCAGGCAAGGTGAACGCATAGCCCTTGTGGGCCGAAGTGGTGGTCAGGAATATCCTAACCTTTACTTTGAAATTCGTCATAAAGGCAAGGCACTAAATCCAAGCTCTTGGCTAGACTAGGCAGGTTAATTTTAGATTTTCAGAAACTAAGTTGAAACTGAATCAGTTGTTGGTATTCTAGAAAAAACACAGCATTGTGTAGTGTGCGCTTAATAATAATGATGAAAAACGGATGTGACTTAGATGCTTTTGCGTCTGCTAATGCCTTGTATAATCTTTGTTTTATGCGGGCTAACTAGCCTTCAAGTAAAAGCAAAGTCAGACATAATTATAATATTAGATGACCTGGGATACAGGCCGTCCGATGTCGCTGCTTTTTCTCTCCCTAAAGAAATTACCTTTTCTATACTTCCGCAAACGCCGCTGGCTTCTGAAATTGCGTTCCGCGCTGAGCAAGAAGGCAGGGCCGTTATGCTGCATATGCCTATGCAGGCGCAAAGTGGAAAGGACATGGGGCCCCTTGGGTTAACCACTGACATGTTCGCAGGTGCCATTACTTACAATTTGCGAAAGGCAATGAAGAGCGTGCCGAACGCGGTTGGTGTGAATAATCATATGGGAAGTGCGTTCACGGGTCAGCAAAAAGGAATGGAAGCGCTCCTACAAGAAGTGAAACGGCAAGGCTTGTTTTTTGTGGATAGCCGAACCACGGTACTCACAAAAGGTGAAGAAATTGCGCAGCGGTTAGGTGTGCCTAGCGCAAGCAGGCAGGTGTTTCTGGACCATAAGCTTGAGCCTGCATTCTTACTTAAGCAGTTCAACCACATGAAACGTATTGCTAAAAAGAATGGTCACGTTGTGGTGATTGGTCATCCCCACCCAGAAACCGTCGATTTCTTGAAAACTCATTTACCCTCACTTGAAAAAGAAGGTTTAACCCTTACCTCAGTAGCCGACTATTTTTCGCATGCGCCGAAAGTGGCAAAGCAGTTTGGCAAAGAGCGCAATCAAACGGCTTCGCTTAATAACGCCGATGTGAAGGATAGCAAGGTAAGCATGACCGAAGAAGATGCCTTACACAGCAGTGGGCTAATGCACAGCTCCGCAGGAAAAGGCGTTGCTGAGCGTTTGGACACAGCGCCAAACGAATAGCTTTTTTGCCCCATTTTATACGTAGTTAGTTCATTTTCATCTCGTTAAGATCAAAATTTAATGTGGGAACGTTTCTCATTTCTGTGAGTCTGTTATAATATAACGTCTCTGGCGAATAGTTCGCGAACTCATTTTTTCACGGTGGTAATTAGGGTAATGACTCCAATTGACGAGAATCCAACAAAACTAGACAAACTTGGCATTTGGGTGTCGAGCTTGTGTGCGTTGCATTGCCTCGCGCTACCTGTTTTGGTGCCTCTGCTGCCGCTGATCGGTTCTAGCTTTTTTGCACAAGTGTGGTTTGAAAGAACGATATTAACTTTTTCGTTAATTGTAGGTGCGGTCGCCTTGGTTAGCGGTGCAATTCGCTATCATGGCAAATACTACCCGCTGGCACTGCTGTTTACGGGTGGCGCTATCTATTGGCACAAAGATATTTTTGGGCATCACTACGAACCCTTCACCATCGCGATAGGTGCAGCGCTAATTGTGGCCGGCCACTGGGTGAATATGCGATTGTGTAGACAATGTAAGTGCTGCAAAAATACGGTGTTTTCAGACCACCTTTCAACTGAATTTAAGTAGTCAACTAAGCTGCATTTCAAGAAAAGCATTCCAAAAAAAACGAGCCAATGGCTCGTTTTTTTATAGTGTGAGTCTGTATCAGATACGCGCTCTACAGACTTTTCGCACTGAAAAAGTAGGGTTTAATGCGACAACACATTAAGCGCTACATCGGGCACGTTAGTGAATATGCCCGTCACTCCCCACTCTTTAAGCATAAGCATGTCTCTCGGCTCATCTACGGTATAAACGAATACGTCAAATCCGTCTTGCTGCGCCGTTTGCACAAACTGCTTATCAACGGCGTCTAATGCAATGTTTACGGAATAAGCGTTCAGAGCCCGGGCGCTTGCCGTACAGTCGAGTTCGTAGCTTGCAGATAAGGCGCCGATCTTCACTTCGGGCCACTTAAGCGCAATAGCTTGAAGCCAGTGATGGTTAAATGAAGAGATAAGTAGCTTGTCAGCATTAATACCGCTTTGCAGTACCGCCGCTTTAACGTCTTTAATCCAGCTGTCTACGTCGCGTAAGTGTTTTATCTCAATATTGCACCACTTGTCTTTTGGAACACAATTCAGTGTTTCGGTCAGGGTCGGTATGCGCTCTCCATCCCCAATGTCCATTTCTGTAAGGGATTGCCACGGTACGTCAAGTAAATAGCCGGATTCCCGTGCTCTGCGCGTAAGTGTTCTATCGTGAAAAACAATAATGCTGCTTTCGTGCTGATAGGTATCAAACTCAATGCCATCGGCACGTTGTTCGAAAGCCAGTTTAAATGCCTTTACTGTGTTTTCTGGGGCGGCTTTACTGGCACCTCGGTGAGCAAAAATGAGCATAGACATTTCTTCCTTAAAGATCACAACACGGCTTAATCATCTTTTGCATTATGCAACTTATGCGTGTTGAGCGTTTCATAAACTGATGCTGACGTAATAAGAATTCCACCTAACAACGCACTTAAACCAGGTTTTTCGTTAAGCAGAATAATAGCAAGGAAAACGCCATAAAGAGGCTGCATGCAGGCTATGAGCGAAAACGTTTTTGCCCTAAGGTGACGTAGGCTCGCAGCAATAAGTGCATGAGGAAGCGCAGTAAATACGGTACCTAAAAGCAATAGCATTAGCCAAGAACTAGTAGACGCTGAGGTTATTGCTGCACTGCCTACCGGCAACATTAGAATGCTGATAACCAAGGTCTGCCACGCCATGGCTTGCGCACCGCTGTAGTGCTTAAAGTGCTTACGATGAATAAGGTTTCTAAACGAATACAAGATGGCGGAAGCAATACCGATAAGAACGCCAAGGGTAATGTCATTTTCCAGTGATGTCTCTGGCACTATTAAATAAACGCCAACGACCACCGTAACGGTAGATACGATATCCTGCCAGACCAGCCTTACCCGCTCAAAGAAAGGCTCGATAAGTACCGTGATTACAGGAAAGGTAAAAAGGGCAATCATGCCAACAGACACCCCAGCATATTGCATGGCGGCAAAATAGGTGACCCAGTGCAATGCCATCAGCACGCCTAAACCGAGGGCAACGCCGTAGTCTTTTTTTGAATTCAGCTTTATTTTGTTCTTCGCCAATTTCAAAAAGGCAAACAACGCTATGCAGGCAAATACTGAACGAACAAGAGTGATATCACTGGCGCTAAGTGGTACAAGCCGAGAGAAAAGGGCTGTACCACCAAGTAAAATTACCGTGAAATGAAGTGAGATCAGGCTTTTTTTAACAGCATCCATAAATTAGCTGTCAGCGCCCTCTGACGAAGCCTCGCTCTTTTCGTCACTGGCTGATTCATCGCTAACGTGCGTATCTTTAGCCGTAGCCTGTGCGGTTGATTTAAGCGCCATAGGCTCACCAAGGCGTGTAACCATACCAGGGGCGAGGTCTTCAAAATCAATCATGTCTTTTTCGAAACACACCACAATGGTCGAACCTAGCTTAAAGCGGCCTAGCTCAGCACCTTTTTCAAGGAAAACTGCTGCTTCACTGTCTTTTTCATATGACCAGTGCTGAACATTTTTACCCGCAGGTGGCGTAACTGTGCCAGCCCAGACAGTTTCAATGCTTGCCACTATGGTAGCGCCCACAAGCACCATCGCCATTTTGCCTACAGGCGTGTCGAACAGCGCCACGACGCGTTCATTACGTGCAAACAGACCTGGAATATTTTGTGCTGTAAGAGGATTTACCGAAAAAAGTTCGCCCGGCACATACAGCATATCAGTAAGCGTGCCCTCAACAGGCATGTGAATTCTGTGATAATCACGAGGGGCAAGGTAAATGGTAGCAAACTTACCATTTTTAAATGGCGCAGCTACATCAGGCTTGCCACCTAATAATGTAGTTAGGCTAAAGTCATGGCCTTTCGCCTGAAAAATACTGTCGCTATGGATATCGCCAAACTGACTTACCGTACCGTCAACAGCATGGATAAGTACGTCATCGTTTTCGTCAATGGTGCGCGCTTCAGGTTTAAGCGGGCGGGTGAAGAACTTATTAAAGCTTCTATAATGCTCTGGTTCCTCATGCAGCGCTTCTGACATATCAACGTTGTATTGCTTAATAAACGCCTTGATGAAAAATGTCGTAACACTACCCATTTCTGCTTCTGCAAGTTTGCCTACAAGGCGTGAAAGCAGGTGCTTTGGTGTAACGTATTGTAAATTAACTTTGAGCCAATCTAACACAAAATATCTCCGTTTCTTTTATGCAAGTAATAACGCATTGCATAGATAGCGTTATTGTATCGTAAGTCGTGGTATTAAGAGCAACTTTAGGGTTATGAGTGCTTACACAAAAGCATAAGCACGTGGTTCACACCAAAAGAATAAATCGCCGACTAAGAGACAGCTATTACACGTAAGCAGTGCGTGTACTTCTTCGGTCGCTCCAACGAGTTTAGCGCTCCAGTGAGGTTGAAACCTAGTGGCAGTTGTTATGCCCCGGGAGGCTGGCTGTGACTAGGGCGCTGCTCTTCCATGGTGGTTAATATTCTATGGTAGCTGTCGAAGCGTTCTGCGCTAATTTTTCCTTCTTCTACAGCTTCTCTTAGTAAGCACCCCGGATCATTTAAGTGCTTGCAGTCTCTGAATTTGCAGCCGCCCAAATAATCTCTGAACTCAATAAAGCCCCATGTAATACGTTCGGTAGGAATGTGCCACAAGCCAAATTCACGTACTCCTGGGGAATCAATCAAATCACCGCCGGCTGGCAAGTGAAGCAATTTGGCCGCCGTCGTTGTATGTTGACCTAGTCCCGAGTTATCTGAAATATCGCCGGTTAATTCATCGGCGTCTGGCAGAACTTGGTTTATAAGGCTCGATTTACCTACGCCGGACTGCCCTACGAAAACGCTGATGTTATCGTTAAGGTATTCATTGAGTTTGCTAATGCCTTCACCGGTTTTGCAACTGGTGAAAAGCACTTCGTAGCCTAAGTTTTCGTACGTCTTAAGCTGCTCTGTAACGGTTGTGCGTTCCTCTTCACTGAGCAATTCTACTTTATTAAGGACAATCAGCGGCGTGATGCCTATGTCTTCACAGGCAACGAGATAACGGTCGATAATATTCAGTGAAAGGGTAGGTAATATGGCGCTAACCACAATAATACGGTCGATATTCGCGGCGATGGGCTTAATACCGTCGTAATAATCTGGGCGAGTCAGGACGGAGTGCCTGTCTTTTACAATTTCAATAACCCCACTTACACCTGACTCAGCGTCATCCCCTTTACTGAAAAACACCTTGTCACCACACACTACTGAGTCTACTGTGCGGCGAATGTGGCAGCGAGATACTGCGCCGTTTGCGTCTTCAACGTCGGCGTGTTTACCAAAGCGACCAATCACAGTACCGCTTTCTAGCGTGCTTTCATCAAGGTTCGCCGCGCCCTTTGACGCGTGCTTTTCACGCAAGCGCTTGCTTCTATTTGCTGCAACTTGTCGTTTCTGTCGTTGTGTAAGTTTTGGTTTTTTCGCCACGATTCTTTTCTAGTTTCACGTATACTATGTCAATAATACCGTTTGTAGGGCATGGTTGCCATGTCTGTAGCGCAAAGAGGAAAGTAATGAGTAAACACGACAGTAACCTTGTTTGGATAGACATGGAAATGACAGGGTTAGATCCTGAAACCTGTGTAGTAATGGAAATAGCGACCATTGTTACCGACGCACAGCTGAATATTTTGGCGGAAGGCCCTGTAATAGCGGTACATCAAAGTGATGACGTGTTAAACAATATGGACGAGTGGTGTACACGAGTTCACGGTGAAAGTGGATTAACTGCACGTTGCCGAGAAAGTAAAATAAGTGTTGAAGAAGCATCAGCGCAAACTATTGCCTTTTTAGAGCAATGGGTAGATGCAGGCAAGTCACCGCTATGTGGAAACACCATAGGGCAAGATAGACGCTTCATGGTTAAGTACATGCCCGAGCTTGAAGCTTACTTCCACTATAGAAATATTGATGTAAGTACAATAAAAGAACTAACGCGCCGCTGGAAGCCTGAAATTTTAGGCGGTTTCGAAAAGAAAGGCGTACACCTAGCGCTTGATGATATTCGCGAGTCTATTGAAGAAATGCGCTATTATCGTGAGAAAGTGTTTACGATTTAGGCATTCAAGCATTGAGGTGCAAAAAAAGTAGAATTAAAGGTTGCGTTACCCCAAAATTTTTGTAAAATGCGCACCACTTCAAACGAAGTACCTCTTTTGTTGCGGGAATAGCTCAGTTGGTAGAGCACGACCTTGCCAAGGTCGGGGTCGCGAGTTCGAATCTCGTTTCCCGCTCCAAACTTAAATCTGAATCTAATCAGATACTAAAAGATGCACAGCATCGACTCTATGCGGGAATAGCTCAGTTGGTAGAGCACGACCTTGCCAAGGTCGGGGTCGCGAGTTCGAATCTCGTTTCCCGCTCCAAATTTTCAAACATCACCAAAATCTAAACATTTGCAGAAGTATTGATGCGACCCCTTGATGGGCCCGCGACCGAGTGTCGGCCAGTTGGCAAATCTCGTTTCCCGCTCCAAATTTTTCAGACACCTCAAATAACTAAAACTTATCTAGTTTTTAAGTGCGACCCCTTGATGGGCCCGTGACCGAGTGTCGGCCATCGCTTCACAACGAGAACAAATCTGTTTCTCGCTCCAAATTCACTTGCATCGAACGGTGTTCCTCTTAGCTTTCCTTTTCCACAATACCCTGCACTGATTCTGGGTATAAATTCGATTTCCTACGCACCAAAGTCGTGCGACTTTAATATAGTTATGTGCCTATTTCTATAAGGCTATGATATTTCAGTTAAAAGTAATTATTTTATGAGCTCTCATAAAGTGCGGCCGCCCCAATGCGCAACGTGTTGTGGGATTATTTGCACTTTAAATGAATAAATACCCTGTTTTGCTCTGGCTTTTGACGTTTTTTATATTAGAATGCGCGCAAATTCCGGCACGTATTCTGCTGAGTCTTGGGTTCTAGGCCCTTTTCACTGAGTAGCAATGAATAATAATAAGAACGCTACAAAGAACGAGCCGGTACACATTTTTACCCAATTCACGCTAAAACGCTTAATTAGAAGGACTCTGTTTTTTCCTATGGAATGGGCTAGTGGTTTTTAGCAATGTCCATTTTAAGAGAGAGAACATGCATAGTAAGAGTGCTCCTTTCCATATTTCCGCTGTAGCAGGCGCCGTGTTAGCCGCTTGCTCAAGCCCAAGCGTATATGCCCAAACGGTTACAGTAGACGAAAAACAAATTGAAAAAGTAGAAGTAACCGCAACGCGCAGAAGCGGCACCCTACAAGAAGTGCCTATTAATATCTCAGCGCTAACCTCTGACGTTTTAGACCAACAGAATATTGAAGATCTTGACGGCGTAGCGCGTTGGGTACCTGGTCTTACGGTGACAGATCAAGGTGGACGAAACGACTCTCCAATTATCGTACGTGGTCTAAATACTAATTCATCAGGCCCTGGTTCAAATGGCGGCACGGTAGCCACCTACTTTGGTGATATCCCTCTTTTCCTGAATATGCGTCTTGTAGACGTAGATCGCGTTGAAGTTCTTATTGGTCCGCAGGGTACGCTTTACGGAGCAGGAACCTTGGGCGGTGCTATTCGTTATCTTCCTAAGAAAGTCGATTTAGAGTTTATGTCTGGGGAAGTAACGGGTGATGTGTTCAGCATTAGCGAGAGCGATTCACTAGGTGGAGAAAGCAGTATTGTCTTCAACGCACCTATTATTGATGGTGAATTAGCCGTACGCGCGTCATTGAACTATTTCAATAACCCAGGCTTCCTTGACTACAACTATGTGGTAAAAGAGGGCGGTGTGTCACTGCCAGACCCAGACTGGTCTAATGAAGAAGAGGTGAATAGCAACCTACGTCGTGTTGAAGATGCTAACGGTGAAGATACGCTAACAGGCCGTATTGCAGTACGCTGGGCGCCGAACGACTGGTTTGACAGCACATTGACTTACTTTTACCAAAAGCAGGACGTTGAAGGTCGCTCTATCACACATTACGACGCGCTTTCGGACGAAAATCCTTTAAGCGATGTTATCGGCAAGTACGAATCAGCCTATCGCTACGAAGAGCCGCGTGAAAAAGAAGACGAGCTATTAAGCTTAGAAGTAAGTGCTGACCTGGGCTTTGCAGAATTAGTATCTGCAACCGGTCTATCTAACTTTGACGCGAACGGCCAACGTGACCAAACTGATCTTTTAATTCGTTTAGACTACAGCTATGAAGAATTTCCAGCGTTCTCTGCTTACACGGAAGAAGTGGAAGAACGGGAAGTGTTCACGCAAGAACTGCGCTTAGTTTCTCAAACCAGTGGGCCTTTATCATGGATCATTGGCGGCTTTTATTACGACTTAGACAGTGAAGGCAGCAGTAAAGAATTTACACCTAACTTCGATGTTTATGCCATTGACGTGTGGGGTGTAGACGGTAACTATCGTCCAGATGCACTTGAATACTTCTCAGTTGACGAAAGCGAGGTTACTGAAAAAGCGTTATTCGGAGAACTTACTTACGAACTAACAAGCGACTGGGACGTTACATTAGGTTTACGTGCATACCAATATGATGTGCATTCACGTTCGGCTGTCGACTTACCGCTTTACAACTCAGTATTTGAAAGCAGAGCGTCTGACTCTATCGTACTAGATTATGGTGAGACAGAAGCTGACGATAGCGGCACGTTATTCAAATTCAACACTAGCTATCAGTTTACGAACAGCACAATGGGTTATTTGACCATCAGTGAAGGCTTCAGAATTGGTGGCGCGAACAGCGTTGGTGCTTGCCCAGATAATGTCGATGATCTGAATAACCAAATTGTTTGTGCTACTCCTGAAGAACAACTCTTTGAGGCGGATACCACAACTAACTATGAGCTAGGCGTTAAAACCAGTTTCTTCAGAAACAAACTTCAGCTGAATACGGCGCTATTCTACGTTGACTGGCAAGACCCTCAGGTGTCGGGTGCCACAATCAATGGTCAGCAGCCGATTATCGTTAATGCTGAAGGTGCGGAGTCGAAGGGAGCGGAATTCTCGGTTCGCGGCATTATTGGCGACAATATCACGACTTATGCAACATACGCCTACACACAAGCTGAGTTAACTGCAGACGCACCATTCTTATTTGGTGTGTTTGATGAGCAACGCACAGAGCTTCAAGACTTTTACGATGGTAAAGATGGTGACCGTTTACCGGGAACTGCAGAGCATCAGTTCTCATTCGGTATCACATACAGCCAAGAAGTATTTGACGATAAAATGTTGAATGTGAATTACGGTATCACTGCGCAAAGCGATGTGTATACCACGGTTGGCCTTCGTCAAGATGGTGAGGCGCTGCCTGGCTACGCAGTAAGTAATTTGAACGCGACAATTTCAGATGAAGATTGGTCGGTAACCCTCTACATCGACAACTTATTCGATAAGTATGCGTTTACTTCAACTCGTCGTAACGTAGGCGATATTGGTTTAGGTCAGTTTAACGACACCCTAGAGCCAAATGGCATCGAGTTGCAGCGAAACTATGGCCATTATGTGCTAACACCGCGTACTGTGGGATTGATGTTTAAGTATCAATTCGGCATGTAGTATAGTTATCGCTATAAGATACAATAAAAAGGCGCTTACGCTTAACGTGTAAGCGCCTTTTTCGTATTAAAACGGTTTTGAAAAAAGATAAAAATGAATACAAGTAACACTCGCTTAGACGACGCCGTAAGGTTTTTATCACAACGTGATTATCAGCAAGCACACCGCTGTTGTGTAGAAGTGATTCAACAATTCGGGCCGCATGCTCACGCCTATTTTTTACTTGGCATTATTCATGTTGAAATCGGACAGATAGAAAAGGCGATTGCCTTGTTAACTAAGTCTAACGAAATAGAAAACCGTTCAATTACCTTTGCCTATCTGGCCAAATGCTTTGCGTTAAAAGGCGACATGCAGCAAGCGCTAGACTGTGTGGCTCGTTCGCCAGTAAAGAGCCTTACCCGTGCTCTCGACTTAGATACGGTTGGCGTTTCATTATCGAGAGTAGGCCTACATGAGGATGCTATCGCCTATTTTGAAAAGGCCCTTGCTTTGGCGCCATCAAATCCGCAATACCACTACAACTATGCAGTCAGCTGCAAGTTTGCGGGAAAATTTGAGCTAGCCAGAAAGCATTTTGAACAAGCCATCGATAACGAGCCTAATTTCTTTCAGGCGCATTTTGCCCTGTCTGATCTCGGCGGCATTTCGCGTGAAAATAATCATTTAGCGCGACTTGAGCCCTTAGTGGAAAAAGTAAAGGCAAACCCCGATGCACGACTTCACATAGGGCATGCTCTCGCGAAAGAGTATGAAGCACTAGGTGAT
Source organism: Alteromonas sp. BZK5 (assembly GCF_014349115.1). NCBI lineage: Bacteria > Pseudomonadati > Pseudomonadota > Gammaproteobacteria > Alteromonadales > Alteromonadaceae > Alteromonas > Alteromonas sp. BZK5. Next base: position 11,258 of record NZ_JACSOE010000030.1, read on the forward strand.
TACACTCGTGCTTTTGAATCCCTGCAGCACGCGAAAGCGCCCCAGAAGGCACGTAGCGAAAATACGCTGAAAGATTATCAGGCAATATTTAATACTCTTCATGCTAATTTACAACCACAGGTACGCTCGAACTCTTTTTCCACTAATGTTTCTCAAAGCGACGCCCCCATTTTTGTAGTGGGTATGCCGCGCAGTGGCACAACACTGGTTGAGCGTATTTTAAGTCATCATTCGTTAGTTGCCTCTGGAGGAGAGCTACAAGACTTTGGCGTTGCTGTTAAACAGGTAACCCAAACTAGCAGCCAACTAGTGCTTGATACGCCTACCATTGAAAGTGCATATCAGAGTGACTTGGCCAAAATTGGAGAGCTTTATCTTCAGCGTACGGCTTTCTTGCGACAAGAGGCAAAGCACTTAGTCGACAAACTGCCATTCAATTTTTTCTATATCGACCTAATTCGACAGGCACTACCTAATGCAAAAATTGTTTGTTTGCTGCGTAATCCAATGGATACCTGCGTAGGTAACTTCAGACAGTTGTTTTCTATCCACAGCCCTTACTACGCTTACGCTTACGACCTTGAGGTGATTGGACAGCTTTATCAAAGCTTCGAACAGTGGGTGAGGAAATTTGCTGATACATATCCGAATGCTACTCGCCTGCAATCATACGAGCAACTTGCTCAGAATCCGCAAGCTGAAGTCAAAGATCTATTGGCATTCTGTAACTTGCCTTGGGAAGCGCAATGTCTACAAGTTGAAAACAATACGCTCCCTGTTTCGACCGCCAGTAAAGTGCAGGTTCGAGAGCCAATTAATACAAAGTCTATTGGACGCTGGAAACGATATGAACCGCAATTGGATGTACTTAAGGCAGTGATTTCGCAATAAAGGCACTGCATACGTATTCATTTGTTCTTACATACGTATGCATATTTAACAAATTTGAAACGTCTGGCTTACTTAGTGTTCACAAAATAAGCAGGAACACACCCATGAAAATCTCTTCTACTGCTGCCGCTTTGGCACTCTCGTCTACGTTGTCAATAAGTACCAGTGCCATTGCTTCTCCCACTACTTTTGTACATTTATTTGAATGGAAATGGGAAGATATCGCTACTGAATGTGAAACATTTCTAGGACCTGAGGGTTATGCCGCGGTACAAGTGTCTCCGCCTAACGAGCACATTACGGTGTCTCAATGGTGGGCACGTTATCAACCGGTAAGTTATGAGCTTACCAGTCGCGGAGGTAACAGAGCTCAGTTTGCTGATATGGTGCAACGGTGCAAAGCGTCCGGTGTTGATGTTTACGTTGATGCGGTAATAAACCACATGGCAGCTGGAAGTGGAACGGGAACGGCGGGTAACACATTCGGAGCTAAACAATATCCTATTTACTCGCCGAACGACTTTCACCCGACATGTGCCATAAGTAACTATAACAATCGTTACGAAGTGCAGCACTGCGAGTTAGTGGGTTTAGCTGATTTAGATACTGACAGCACTTATGTACAGGACACCATCGTAAATTACTTAAACGACTTAATTAGTTTAGGTGTTGCAGGCTTTCGGTTTGATGCAAGTAAACACATGCCAAGTGGAGATATCAATAGCATTGTCGCGCGTTTGAATAACACACAACTGGTTTTTCAAGAAGTCATTGACCAAGGCGGTGAAGCAATTAGTGCCAACGAATACTTTGGAAATGGTTTGGTTACTGAGTTCAAGTATAGCGTTGAAATAGGCAACACTTTCCGTAATGGCAAGCTAGCATGGCTGAGCAACTTTGGGGAAGGTTGGGGCTTTATGCCTAGCTCGAAAGCTGTGGTTTTTATAGACAATCACGATAATCAGCGCGGCCACGGTGGTGGCGGTAACGTTATTACGTTTGAAGATGGCAGGCTGTACGATTTAGCCAACGTATTTATGCTTGCTTATCCCTATGGTTATCCAAAGGTAATGTCGAGCTACGACTTTGGCGGTGATACTGAAAGGGGGGGCCAAACGTCCCCGTTCATAACAATGGCACATTGGAGTGCTTTGGCAATAACTGGAAGTGTGAACATCGTTGGTCATACATAGCTGGTGCCATGGCGTTTAGAAACGCTACTGCATCAAATTTTTCGCTAACTAATTGGTGGTCGAATAACAACAACCAGATTGCCTTTGGCCGCGGAGATAAAGGATTTGTTGCCATTAATAAAGAAGACAGCGTGCTATACACGTCGCTCGCCTCAAGCATGCAACCCGGCACCTATTGTAATGTATTAAAAGGTAACCTCAGAGCTGATGGCAGCTCGTGCACTGGAGAAACCGTTACAGTAAATGCCGATGGTACGGTTAACGTTGACCTTGCACCATGGGATGCTCTTGCTATTCATCATGAAAACCGGGTTAATCCAACAGATAATACTGGTGCAGATTGGCAGCGCACCGTGATCTTTATTGAAGCAGAAACCCAAAGTGGACAAGATATGTTTGTTCGCGGTGGGATCGATCATGGCTATGCAGCATCAGTGTTCGGTACGACCTGCACAGATAGTAATTATTTATGTGCCATTCCTGTAAGGCACAACAACCTGCGCAATGCGACAACTTCGCCATGGAAGCAGGGCGATAACTTCCTTGATTGGTATGGTATTGAGTCTGCACAAAGTACTGAAGCAGAAGGAAGTGCAATGGATTGGACAACGAATAACTGGCCTGCGCAGTGGGGCGAGACAAAAGCCGTGGCGTCTGACGGTTTTGGACTTGAACCACTCAATGTTTGGGGACCACACCATTGGATGCTAGACGTTGAAATGGATTGTAGTAAAACAGTAAACGGCTGGTTTGAACTTAAAGCATTTATCAAAAACGGTCAGGGGTGGGAAGCTGACGTAAACCAGTCCAATACACCTTACTCATCAGGTAATCACTTTGCCCAATGTGGCAAGGTAAATCGTTTCGTTTTTGGTGATAGCGCCTATACAATGCAGAATTTTTAGTTGGTCATTTTTCTAAAAATTGGCAAGTAATTAACGCTTACTTACTTGCACTGCAGAAAAACATAGTTAAGCAGCACTGTGTGCTGCTTTTTGCGTTTACCGCTATTCAAAAGTTGCAACCCATTCACACAACGATTATGTTTATAGGTATGTAACTGGTCAAACCAGATTGGCGACACACGTAATCTACGTTGTGTAAAGGCGAACTTTTGTAAGGCTTAATTGAAGCTAGCGTGGACACTATGTCAAAGAACTATATATTAAATACCTATAATAAATTCATGAAACTTCCGTTTGGCAAGAAGCTATTTAGCTGGTACTCAGCGCGCAGGGCACCTTATTTTTCTACCGTTTCGCCACTTATCTCAGACATTAAACCAAACTACTGTGAAGTGCTTATTAGTAAACGTAAAGCGGTAGAAAATCACATTGGAACGGTTCACGTTATTGCTATTTGCAATGGTCTGGAAATGGCCATGGGGTTTATGTGTGAAGCATCCATACCTAAAAACCTCAGGTGGATCCCAAAAGGTATGGAAGTAAAGTATCCGGCGAAAGCAGACTCAGATATTCGTTGTGTAGCAGAAGTGCCAGCTGACGCATGGAAGCCAGGTGATTTACCTATTTCTGTTAAGGCGTATAACGCTGAAGGCACCGTGGTCGTCGACGGAACCATTACGGTTTGGGTAAGCGAAAAGCGCTGATATCCCGCTTATAATAAAAGGCCGCGCTTGCGGCCTTTTTTATGCTCTTTTAAAACATTCAATATTAAGTTTTCACTACAGCTACTTTTCTGTTTGACAGAAAATAAAAATCCAACTAAGAATAACCTTGAAAGCGATTAAGGCGCTATATCAGTAGTCTATTTCATTCAACAGTTGGTGTTGCAATTTTGTCTGTGTTTACAACGCAGGTATTAGCGGTGGAAGAGGTTAAGATGTCTGTAATCACAAAAGAGCAAGTCGCAAGAAAACCCTTTATAGATAAGAAAAATTACCCGTACGGCTTTGCCCGTTCAGGAGATTTTTCAATTAATGAAAGTAAGCTTCTTCAGGCTCATGGTAGTTTGTTCGCTGCACTAGTGGACGGGAAAATTACGCCAGAGAATGATGAAGAACAAGCCTATTTGGAATCGGCTCTTGGTCATCGAGACCCTGCAACACCGCAAGAGAAAGCGTGGTTGAAATACCAAGCCAGAATAAACCGTCCAAAAACAGCAAGTATTTATGGCTCTAAGCGTGCTGCTGAACAAGATGTTGACGATGACGACGATATGAGCGATAACAGTGATCTTGATATCGACCTCGATGATTAAGCTTATGCCTTTATGCATCTAAAACGTGTAAAGGCGCCTCTCTTAAAGCAATCATGTTTATTGTTTACGCTGTTAATATTGTGTAAATAAATATCCTATTTTCTGTCAAAATTGCACTTAAGTCGAAATATTTATCCTAATTATTGCGAATATTGGGATATATATCTCACTTTTGCGCAATTTGGTGTTTTATCTTCCTATTACCTTAGATATAGTCGGGGCATCGTCAACGTACGCTGACAAACCCCCCAACCCATTACAGGAGAAAGCACTGTGAAAATGATGTCGGGCGCAGCCATGGTGGTTGAAGCGCTAAAAGATGTAGGAGTGACACACGTGTTCGGTTACCCAGGTGGTGCCGTATTAGACATTTATGATGCGTTATTTGCGCAAGATGATGTCAAACACGTCCTCGTACGTCATGAACAGGCAGCCGCCCACATGGCGGATGGTTATGCACGTTCAACTGGCAAAACCGGCACAGTGCTCGTCACATCAGGTCCTGGCGCTACGAATACTATTACAGGTATTGCTACTGCATATATGGACTCTATTCCGATGGTTATTTTATCGGGACAGGTGCCGTCGAAGCATATTGGTGAAGACGCATTCCAAGAAACTGACATGGTGGGGTGCTCACGCCCTATCGTTAAGCACAGCTTTTTGGTAAAGCGCGCGGTTGATATCCCAGAAGCGATTGCTAAAGCCTATTATATTGCTAACACTGGCCGTCCTGGTCCGGTGGTTGTAGATTTACCAAAGGATATTGTTAACGTAGCGGAAGAGCACCCTTATGTGTATCCAACTGACGTTACCATGCGCTCTTATAACCCTACCGAAAAGGGCCACCCCAAGCAGGTTAAGAAAGCAGTTGAGTCGCTACTTAAAGCAGAACGTCCGGTATTATATGTAGGTGGTGGTGCAGTAGCGTGCGACGCATCAGAAAAAGTTATTGAGTTAGCTGAAAAGCTAAATGCTCCGGTAACTTGTACGCTAATGGGTCTTGGTGCTATGCCGGGAACACACAAGCAATTCATTGGTATGCTTGGTATGCACGGTACGCTTGAAGCGAACAAAACCATGCATAATGCCGACTGCATCATTGCACTAGGTGCACGTTTTGATGACCGTGTTACCAACAACGTTGATAAATTCTGCCCTCATGCAGACATTATCCATGTTGATATCGACCCAGCATCAATTTCTAAGACCGTCAATGCGCATATTCCTGTGGTAGGTTCGGTAGATAAAGTACTTGATCAAATTTTAAGTCAGGTAAATAAGAAAGATTTATCTGGGCAAAGCGAAAAGCTAGCCGATTGGTGGCAGCAGATAGAAACATGGCGTGCTCGTGAGTGTTTAAACTACACACAGGGCGAAGAGGTAATTAAGCCTCAGCGCGTTATCGAAGCCTTGTACAAACACACAGACGGTAAAGCTTACGTAAGTTCTGACGTGGGCCAGCATCAAATGTTTGCTGCGCTTTATTACCCTTATGATAAACCGCGTCAGTGGATCAACTCAGGTGGTCTTGGCACCATGGGCTTTGGTTTACCGGCTGCAATGGGTGTGCAGTTTGCGCACCCAGGTTCAACCTCTGTGGTAGTAACAGGTGACGGCAGTATTCAAATGAATATTCAAGAGCTATCTACTTGTTTGCAGTACAACCTGCCTATCAAGATTATCTCATTGAATAACCGTGCCCTAGGTATGGTTCGTCAGTGGCAGGATATGATTTATAAAGGACGTCACTCACACTCTTACATGGATTCAATGCCTGACTTTGTGAAATTGGCAGAAGCTTACGGACACGTGGGCATTAAAGTAGACAAGCTTGACGAGCTAGACGCAGCAATGGAGAAATGTTTCAGTTATACAGATCGCTTAGTGTTTATGGACATAGCAGTAGACCAAAACGAACACGTATATCCAATGCAAATTAAGTTTGGCGCAATGGATGACATGCGCTTAAGCAAGACGGAGCGAACCTGATGAAACGTATTATCTCTGTATTAATGGAAAACGCCCCTGGCGCACTATCTCGTATCGTTGGTGTATTCTCACAACGTGGTTACAACGTCGATTCACTGTGTGTGGCACCAACCGACGACGCGAGCCTTTCGCGTCTAACGATTATCACGCACGGCGACGACAAAGTCATAGAGCAAATTACTAAGCAAGTGAATAAGCTTATTGATGTGCTAAAAGTGGTAGACCTTACTGAAGGTACGCACATTGAACGCGAACTTATGCTGATTAAAGTCGCGACTCGCACAGAGTCGGTACGTGCTGAAGTGAAGCGGAACTCTGATATCTTCCGTGCGCGTATTGTGGATGTGAACGTAAACAACTACACCATTGAAATTACGGGCACCACAGACAAGCTAGATGCATTTGCCACGACTATGGGGCAGTGTGCTGAAATTATCGAATCATCGCGCACCGGTGTGTGTGGGCTTGCTCGAGGTGATAGGGCGCTTCGTCCTTAAATTTTTTCCCGAGTTTTCGCGCAAAGCGTTTTTTCGGAAGGCTGTCAGTAGACAGCCTTTTTTCATTCTAGGGAATTACCCTAAGTATCGCGCCCATAATAGGCTTCTACGCGCAGGGCTACGCCGTATGAGGTTTTGAAGTCCTCATCACGCAGCCATAATACAAAAGGCTCTACTTCAAAGAAAAGCCAATCACGCAACATGTTGTTACGCCACCTAAACCCTCCATAGACTTCTTCTACGCGAAAGTTGGGTTGGCTAAGTCCTTCCACCATAAAGTGAGGAATAACGGCGTTATGTTGATCTACCGAAAACAAATGGTGGACCTCGTGACGCCATAGCCAGTCGTTGGTATCGTCGCGGTAGTAGTAGCGATTATTTTGTCGAACCAGGTGCTTTTTATTGATTTCATATTGAAAAGCGACGCCCACCTCCGCACCCAAACGGTCACGGGTGTAATAGTAAAGTTCGGCGTCGTATAGCATGGCCCATTGTTTAGAAAAGGCAAAAGCATCTCTGTATCGGGTCATCGCATAGAGTTGGTCGCGGCGACCAGCGCCAATTCTAAATGAGTAGTGAGAGTCTTGCTCAGGACGAAAGCGAAGCGCAATGGTCGTTCGATCGCGGTTGTTATTGCCGGTATCCCTCGCGGCTCGTATTGTGTTGTTCTGTGTCTCGTCTTCGTTATCGCTTAATAGTAAATCAACGCGTTCTTTTAAAGCCGGTAGGCGAACTCTTACCCTGAAGCGCAAATCCGTATCCGAGAGCATGCCACTTCTTGGCTCCCATGCAAGTTGAACACGGCCTTCGGCTCTGGCTTCCTTCTGTCCTGAAGTACCTATATCATCTGAACTTTCAAACAAACCATCAAGCTGTTTTACGGTGAAGTCCATGGTGTCGGTGAAGCTACGCTGCCAAATATCAAACCATTGCTCATTAGGTATTGAAGGAGGCAAGGAGTGTGTACTTTCTTTTGTCGAGTTAGCGCGGTTAGAAAGCGTATTTTCTGGCCGAGCAATATCCCGATAGGTTATACCTACACTGGTCGCATTTACGGGGGAGTTCAACGTGTCAGCAGCTGAGTCAGGTGCAACAGGTAAAGCGAGCAATAAATGGCAATAGACCACGGTAAGGCATAGCATTGCTCACTAACTCCTTGTAAAAATTAGCATAGTTGAATGTTTCGACCATTCGAATTGGGGATATACAGAGCATGGATTGTCCCAACCAAAACGTCAATCTTTATTCATTGAAGTAAATATTCAGGTGAAAGCATCAGCAGGCAATGGCATACTGTGCCAATCGATGTAAGGGAGATTATTTTTATGGGTGGTATTAGTGTTTGGCAGTTGCTGATCATACTGGTTATTGTGGTGCTTTTGTTTGGTACGAAGCGCCTTAAAGGTATAGGTACTGATTTAGGCGGCGCAATCAAAGGCTTCAAAAAAGCTGTCACCGAAGAAGACAAAGACGCAGACTTTGAACAAAAGAAGCAAGTTGAAGAAAAGTCAGCAGCAGAGCCTGTTTCAACTAAGACGCAGAGCGACGTTAAAGAAAAATCCTAATGTTCGATATCGGCTTTTGGGAGCTATTGGTTATCGGTGTACTGGCGCTGCTTATTTTAGGGCCAGAAAGATTACCGGGTGCCATGCGCTCAACTATAAATACAATTCGTAGCGTGCGTAATGTAGCAACGGGCTTTAAGCAAGAAGTTGAGCATCAGTTGCGCGTGCACGAATTGCATGAAAATTTGAAAAAAGCAGAGCAGCAAGGGCTTAAAGATCTTTCACCTGAACTTGAACAAAGCGTCGATGAGCTAAAAAAAGCTGCAGAGTCGGTTCAAGAACCTTATAAAAAGCAATAGATGTCTGACGCTAATAACCTTATTTCTCATTTAATTGAATTGCGTAGCCGTATTCTCAAAGCCCTTTTGAGCGTACTTATCGTCTTCATTTGTCTTGCGGCGTTTGCGCAAGACCTTTATAAGCTATTGGCGATGCCATTGCTTGAAGCCTTACCTGAAAATGCGAGCATGATTGCAACCGACGTTGCATCACCTTTCTTTGCTCCGTTTAAACTTACACTGGTGTTATCGTTTTTTATTGCTATTCCCTATGTGCTCTATCAAGTATGGGGGTTTGTGGCTCCGGGTTTGTACAGAAATGAAAAGCGCCTGGTAGCGCCTTTACTACTTTCCAGTACGCTGCTGTTTTACGCAGGAATGGCGTTTGCCTACTTTGTGGTATTTCCAATAGCGTTCGCGTTTTTTACAAGCGTAGCACCTGAAGGTGTAACGGTAAGTACAGATATATCCAGTTATTTGAACTTCGTCTTGAAACTGTTCTTTGCATTTGGGGTCTCATTCGAGATACCGATAGCCATTATCTTAATGTGCTGGACTGGGGTAACGGATGCTAAGTCTTTACGAGCCAAGCGCCCGTACGTGGTTGTTGGTGCATTCGTGGTTGGCATGTTGCTAACACCGCCAGATGTTATCTCTCAAACATTATTAGCTATTCCAATGTGGTTGCTGTTTGAAGTAGGGGTTATTGTTGGAGGATTTTACGCGGGTAAAACACCAAAAGACGATACATCTACTGAAACAACAGACAACACATAGATGTCAAAAAAAGAAAGGAATAAAAATGAAAACCCGACTGCTATCTCTTGCCACTATTCTGTGCGCGTTTGGGGCGTTTAATGTACAAGCTGAGACAGTTGCTGATGCATTGGAGAAATGTCGCAACACGGATAATAGTTTAAAGCGACTTATGTGCTATGACAGCGTCGCGAAATCACTCAACAAGTACGAAGGTTCAGACGCTCAGATTGAGCAACTACAGGCCTACAAGAGCAACAATGGTAATCAGATGAAGCTTCGCCCAGCGCCTGTCGCTCAGGGACAAGTTCAAGCCTCAGAACCTAAGAATGACTTTGGACTTGAACATAAGCGAGATTTGTCTGACGAAGCTTCTGAGATTGCGGTCACTATCGCTTCGATCAAGAAGAATGTGCGTGATAAGCATGTTATAACTTTCAGCGATGGTTCTGTATGGCAGCAAACTGATGGAACCTATATGAAGCTTAAGGAAGGTCAGTCGGTAGCCGTAGAAAGGGGCTTATTGGGTGCATTTTTCTTAAGTGTAGAAGGGCTTAACAAGCGCATGAAAGTGAAACGCGTAAAATAAATGCCTTGGTTTGATGCTGGCGCCAACTTGCTTGATAAGCGATTTGACGCCGATGAAGTTATACAACGAGCAAAAGATGCAGGGGTAGAAAAACTCTGCATTATCACCACGCACCCCAGTGAATGGGACGCCGCAGTAGCGCTATATAATAAGTATCCAACCCAATGCTGTTACACTATCGGTGTCCATCCTCACAATGCAAAAGATGTCACGCCAAGTGATTACAAGCGGTTACGCGAACTTGCACAACAGAATGGGTGTGTTGCAATTGGTGAATGTGGTCTGGATTTTAATCGCAATTTCTCACCACAGCCCGTTCAATTGGCAGTGTTCGAAGCCCAGTTAGACATTGCGGCTGCATTAGGCTTACCCGTGTATCTACATGAAAGGGATGCGTTTGACGAACAAGTCGCGTTATTAACCGAGTATATGCCTCGTATAAAAGGTGGTATTGCCCACTGTTTTACTGGGAATGCAGAGCAGGTTCAGCACTACCTTGCGCTGGGGCTTTATATTGGTATTACTGGCTGGGTATGTGATGAGAAGCGAGGCGAAGCACTACGCGAAGCCGTGAAGTCTATACCTTTAAACCGTCTTATTCTTGAAACAGATGCGCCTTATCTGTTTCCCAAAACCCTTCGACCGAGAAAACGTAATAACGAACCTGCTTTTCTACCCCATATCGCTAAACAATTAGGCGAATATCTGCAAGTTGAGACTGATAAATTACGTATTAGCAGTTATGCTAATAGCTGTGAGTTGTTTTCTCTCAGCTAAACATAGGTTTATATGCAGACAAATCTGAAAGCGATGCGCAAGTATGATGCGGGTCTTATTCTTATCACCCTAGTGGCCGTCGTTGCATTTGTGTCTGTGTTGTTTAGTTTGTCTCCTAACACCAGTGCAACACCACGTTTCTCGCAGCTTACTTATCTCAATGTAGATAATGGCAATGCGCTCGATTTTACTACCATTACTCAAACGCCGCTTACCGACTGGACACCAATATCTTCACCCATTAACTTGGGTATGAACACAAACGTACATTGGTTTTCAATGGTCATTGCGCCAACCCAAAGCAATGAAAGTCGATTTCTATTGCACATCGACTATCCCCTTTTAGATAGTTTAGACGTTGCGATTTACAGCCAAATAGGCAGCACGCCTATTGCTACTTATTCAGGTGGCGATGGCCTGCACTTTGACAACCGGCCCGTTTCTCATATGAAGCCACTATTCCCCCTACCAGTAAGCGCTCAGTCGCAGCGGGTGATTATTCGAGTACAAACCTCTGGCAGCGTCCGCCTTCCCATTCGTATATGGGAAGAAACAGAGTTTATTGCCTATACATCAAGCCGTAACCTGGCATTGGGGATATTTTTTGGCATCTTAGTAGCAATGGGCGTGAGTAACGCATTTTTAACGGTAACGACAAGTAACGTGTCGTTCCTTTATTACTCTGGCTATGTAATGAGTTTGGCGCTTATATTGGCGACGTTACACGGCTACGGCTTCTCCTATATGTGGCCGGGAAGCACATGGTTTCAAGGTAAAGCAATTCTTGTGTTTGCTAACGCGACTATTATGTTTGCGGCGATGTTTACGCGAAGCCTACTACCTATTAGAGCCCACAGCGTAAAGCTAGATAAAATCACACAGGCAATCAGTTGGGTGTGCGGGTTAAGTATAATCCTCGGCCTTATCTTGCCTTACTCGTTCATGATAAAGGCGTTCCTGTTACTGCTTAGCCTCATCGTTATTTTTACTCTTGGGTTAGGTATTTGGCTAACGCTCAAAGGAGTGGTCGTAGCACGTTATTTTACCATCGCTTGGGGTTTTCTATTAATTAGTGGACTAAGTGCGAGCCTTGATAACGTTAATATTATTCAATTGCCTATTTCGTCAAATAACCTGCTGTTCATTGGTGGCGCGGTTGAAACGCTCATCTTGGCACTTATCTTAGCGATTAATTATAGCCACAGTCGCGATGATCTCATTGAGGCGCAGCAGTTCGCGCTAGAGCAGGAAAAACAGGCAAATACGGCCAAAGAGAATTTACTTGAAGTACAAAAGCGTTATCAAGATGACCTGGAGTATAAAGTACAAGAACGCACGTTAGAGCTAGAAATTACGTTACGCGAGTTGTCTGAAGTTAACCAAGAATTGGAAAGGTTAAATGCAATAGATCCGCTCACGGGAGCGCACAACCGTCGACATTTCGATAAGCGTCTGCGTTCTGAAGGGCGACGCAGTAGACGTGAGCAAACACCATTATCTCTCATCATTGTTGACGTGGATCACTTTAAGCAAATTAATGATCAACACGGACATGATGGTGGTGACGCGTGCTTAATTCACGTCACCAATGTCTTTCAGAAGCACATCCATCGCCCTACAGATGACTTGTGTCGCATAGGTGGTGAAGAGTTTGCCATTATATTGCCTAATACCGATCTTGAAGGCGCTTTTCACGTTGCCGAAAATATGCGAGATAGCCTTGAGTCGACCCCACTTGATTACGAAGGGGAAATCATTAAGCTAACTGCAAGCGCGGGCGTTTCTACAACCATTATTATTGATGAAGAGCACGCGCAAAATCTTTTCAAGTTCGCCGACGAATGCCTTTACGAAGCCAAGGCTGCGGGCCGCAATACAGTAATACATAAACATTTACAGGAAAAACTATGACATCTTCACCTTTCCCTCAAAGAAGAATGCGCAGACTACGCGCCAAAGATGCTTTAAGAGGGCTTGTGGCAGAGCACCGTTTAACCACTGACGATCTCATTTACCCTGTTTTTGTACTACCCGGTGAGAACGCACGAGAAGCCGTACCTTCTATGCCTGGTGTGGAAAGACTTTCTATCGATTTGCTAGTGCAAGAAACGGCGAAATGGGTAGAGCTGGGCATTAGAACGATTGCGCTTTTCCCTGTGACACCAATGTCTCTTAAAACCGAGTGTGCAAGCGAAGCGTTCAATCCTGAAGGGCTTGCTCAGCAAGCTATGAGAGCGCTTAAAAAGGCGTTTCCTGAAGTAATGCTGATGTCAGATATCGCATTAGATCCATTTACGTCTCATGGACAAGATGGCCTCTTAGACGAAACTGGTTATGTGATGAACGACGAAACAGTCGAGGTGCTCATTAAGCAAGCGTTATCGCATGCTGAAGCTGGCGCTGATATTGTTGCGCCTTCTGACATGATGGATGGGCGCATTGGCAGTATCCGAAAAGCACTTGAAGAAGCAGGTCACATCAATACGTGTATTATGGCTTATTCTGCTAAATACGCGTCTGCGTACTACGGTCCATTTCGTGATGCCGTCGGCTCCGCTGCAAATATAAAGGGCGGCAACAAGAAAACCTATCAAATGGATCCTGCCAACACCGATGAAGCACTCCACGAAATTGCGCTTGATATAGAAGAGGGCGCTGACATGGTAATGGTGAAGCCAGGTATGCCGTATTTAGATGTTGTGCGTCGTTGTAAAGACGAATTTAAAGTACCGACATTCGCCTATCAAGTAAGTGGCGAGTACGCTATGCATCAAGCTGCTTTTGCTAATGGTTGGCTAAATGAAGACGCGGTAATCCTAGAATCGTTATTAGCGTTTAAGCGCGCTGGCGCAGACGGGATTCTGACTTATTTCGCTCCGCAAGCTGCTGCGCTTTTAGCGAAGCAAAACGACAAGTAATACCAACAACCAAAGGTTTGACAACAAAAAGCCGTGCAATGCACGGCTTTTTTTATGTTTCTTTTCTATTTATCGTAATACATTTAACGCATCCTATCTGTATGTAAGTGGTTACTTACAAACGAGTTCGCAGCCAGCTTTATGCTGAAGCCAGCATTCATTTGCTAACTCTGCGTTGATCAAAGGATGCGATTTCAACCAGCCTTCAGGAAAAGTAAGTGTCCACTTACTTTCTTCGCACTGCAACGTTACCTCTGGTATATGTTTATTCTGACGACGCAGACATAACACCACTGCTATACGTAAAATTCGCAATAAGCCTTTTAGCATTGGACGGTAGTCTTCGTGGTACTTTTCAAATACGTCTGGCTTTATGTTTAACCTATGCTGAGCAACTAAATCGCGGATGGCGGCGCGCTGAAGGCGCGTGAAGCCGGGCAAATCAATGTGACTTAATATGTACTCACCATGCTCATGATGGCGCTTATATTCAATGTGAAGACCTATTTCATGAAGCTGTGCGGCTGCACCTAAAATGGTTTCGGTATCTAAATGACAAATGTTCTGTTGTGCACAAAGTTGATGGCATAAAGTAAGCGCTACGTGACTAACCGAGTTCGCGTGACTAGCATCTACATGATAACGATGTTTTGCCTGATTAAGGGTCTGCTGGCGACGATCATTCTCGGTAACGTTATCTAACATTCCGTAGATAAGTCCTTCTCGAAGCGCACCACCAGAAATATTCATGTGCTTGATATTTAGCGCTTCAAATAAGCTGATGAGGATCGCTAAACCAGACGGGAAAATAGCTTTTCTGTTATCTTCCAATCCGTCGATATCAAGGGTTTTAATGCTGCCGCATTCAATACATTGCTTTTCTAAATGATACAAATAGTCTAAGCGGATAGCATCACTAATGCCCTGTGCTACAAGAATCTCAGTAATGGCTTGCGGCGTGCCAGATGCACCTAAACAATTCTCCCAATCAAAACACAAAAACGCGCTAGACACATCGGCAATAAGCGCGTGTGCGGCTTGTTTGGCATTGTCGAAATTGTCTTCGGTGATAGTGCCGCCGGTGAAATAGCGTTCCATAAACGTTACACAGCCCATATCCAAACTCTTAAGATGGATAGGCTGCATGTCGTTACCGATAATGATTTCTGTGCTGGCGCCACCAATATCTATGACTAAGCTATTGCCTTGGTTGGCAGATGTGTAGGCTACGCCAAGATAAATTTGTCGCGCTTCTTCTTCACCGCTAATCACTTCAAGTTTGTGATTGAGAATCTCTTCTGCCTTGCGAATGAATACATGCGCATTGGTTGCCAGTCGCAATGTAGCGGTCGCTACAATTTTAATATTAGAAGGGGGGATATCCTGCAGGCGTTCCGAGAATACTTGCAGGCATTGCCAGCCGCGTTCCATGCTTACGTCATCAAGTGCTAGATCATCATCTAAACCTGCTGCTAGGCGCACTTTCTGTTTAATTTTCCCTATTATTTGCACACTGCCGTTAACAACGTGAACAATCACCATGTGAAAGCTGTTAGAGCCTAAATCTACGGCGGCGTAATACTCGCCGTAGGTTTGTGCGTCGTGCTGGAGTTCTGCCTGCATAAAACCTCGATTCTTATTGAGTACCTTTACGCCTCACTGTTGCGCTCTGTTGTTTCGGTTTTGAGGCTTTCCACGGCCTCTTCCGTTTCCACGACGTGAAGAATTGCGGTTGTTAGGCGTACGTCTTCTACGTGGTTTTGGAGGCGTTACATCATCAAGTAGGGCACTGCGGTCGTAATCGGTAACCGGTATTGCCTTTTGAATGTATTGCTCAATAGCAGGTAAGTTTAGTGCGTATTTTTCGCACGCGAAACTAATTGCAACACCACTTTGTCCTGCACGGCCAGTACGACCAATACGGTGTACATAGTCTTCGGCGTCGTCAGGTAAGTCGTAGTTAAATACGTGCGTTACCGCGTCGATATGAAGACCGCGCGCTGCAACGTCGGTTGCGACTAAAATATCAAGATTGCCTTTGGTGAAATCTTCTAAGATCCCAAGGCGTTTCTTCTGTGGTACATCGCCGCTAAGCAAGCCCACGCGATGGCCATCTGCGGTAAGCCAGTCGGTAACTTTCTCACAGCTATTTTTAGTGTTGGCAAAAACAATTGCCTTTTCTGGCCATTCTTCTTCAAGCAGCGTAAGAAGAAGCAGCATCTTGTCGTCATCAGACGGATAAAATAGCTCTTGAGAAACGCGAGTTGCAGTTGTTTGTTCTGGCGCTACCTGTACGTGGGTAGGGTTGTTCATGTGCTCGTAAGCAAGCTCTTGCACGCGGTAGCTAAGTGTAGCTGAAAATAGCATGCTCAAACGTTCGCTTGCCGGTGGCATGCGGCGGAATAAAAAGCGGATATCTTTTATAAAGCCTAAATCGAACATGCGGTCGGCTTCATCAAGTACGGCAACCTGAATATTCTTCAGTGTGAACACATTCTGTTTGTAGTAATCCAGTATGCGTCCTGTCGTACCAATTATAATATCTACCCCTTCTTCCAAAGTTTCACGTTGACTTTGGTAACCTTCGCCCCCATAAATCAAACCAAGCGACAATCCAGTATGCTCACTAAGCAGTTTGGCGTCGTTATAAATTTGAACGGCGAGCTCTCTGGTCGGCGCCATGATAATTGCGCGAGGGCCATTTGATTTGCTGTTATCTGCATTTTCTGCTTTGCTTAGCAAATAGTGAAATGTAGCTACCAAAAAGGCAATGGTTTTACCGGTTCCGGTTTGAGCCTGACCTGCAATATCGTGACCTTCCAATAAAGGAGGCAGTGCAAGTGCTTGAATTGGTGTACAATGTGAAAAATTAGCTGCCGCCAAGGCGTCAACAACCTTGCCGTTAATCGGCAGGTCAGAAAAGTGAGTATCAGTTAAGTGAGTAGGCATAGCTTATAGCTTATCAGTGCTTGCATTAAAAAACAGTTTCTATATAACACTTATGGTCAGGCTGAGACAAATCAGCGACAGACCAATAATGGAGAAAAGAATGAGCGACAAAATTATCCAGTTATCTGACGATAAATTCGAAGCAGATGTTATCAATGCTGAAGGTCCTGTACTGGTTGACTTCTGGGCTGAATGGTGTGGCCCGTGTAAAATGATCGCACCAATCTTGGAAGAAGTTGCGACCGAGTTTGATGGCAAGTTAACAGTTGGCAAGTTGAATGTCGATGAAAATAACGAAACTCCACCTAAATATGGTATTCGTGGTATTCCTACATTGCTACTTTTCAAAAACGGTAACGTTGCTGCAACTAAAGTAGGCGCGCTATCTAAAGCTCAATTAACAGAGTTTCTTAACGAAAACCTTTAATTGATTTCAAATTGAAAACCGGTGCTAACGAAGCACCGGTTTTTATTTACGCCACAGGGACTAACGTTTCATTCTAGAAGAGCAAGCCACAAATTATTTAACATTTCGGCGGTAAAACGCTGGACGTTGATTAAATATAGTGCTAACTTTTCTTCAGCGCTCATCCGAGCAGCGTTCTGCTTACGCCCACATCAGGGTGATATCAAATCTAAACTAGAACAGAGTGACTTTAAGTCCTGTAAGCGAAGTTCAAGCACAAAGACCCACCAGTATGAATTTAACTGAATTAAAGAACAAACCAATAAGCGAGTTGGTTAACCTGGCCGAGGAGATGGGCCTGGAAAACATGGCGCGCGCCAGAAAACAAGACATCATTTTCTCAATCCTAAAGACACACGCAAAAAGCGGTGAAGACATCTTTGGTGATGGGGTACTAGAAATTTTACAGGACGGTTTCGGCTTCTTACGCTCAGCTGACTCTTCGTATCTTGCAGGACCAGACGATATTTATGTATCGCCAAGCCAAATTCGACGCTTTAACTTGCGTACCGGTGATACGATTGCCGGGAAAATTCGTCCACCGAAAGACAGTGAACGATACTTCGCCCTGCTAAAAATCCGCGAAGTTAACTTCGACAAGCCTGAAAATTCACGTAATAAAATCCTTTTTGAAAACCTTACACCGCTTCACGCAGCAGATCGCTTGCGCATGGAACGTGGTAATGGCTCAACAGAAGACATTACGGCTCGTGTACTAGATTTGGCGTCGCCAATCGGTAAAGGCCAGCGTGGTCTTATCGTAGCGCCACCTAAGGCCGGTAAAACGCTTCTTCTTCAGAATATTGCTCAGTCAATTGCTGCTAACCACCCAGATTGTGAGTTAATGGTATTGCTTATTGATGAGCGTCCGGAAGAAGTAACCGAGATGCATCGTCTTGTTCAAGGTGAAGTCGTTGCTTCAACCTTCGATGAGCCAGCAAGTCGTCACGTACAAGTTGCTGAAATGGTTATCGAGAAAGCCAAGCGTCTTGTTGAACACAAAAAAGACGTGGTTATCCTGCTTGACTCGATTACTCGTCTTGCTCGCGCTTACAACACGGTTATCCCATCATCAGGTAAAGTACTTACCGGTGGTGTTGATGCGAATGCTCTTCACAAGCCTAAGCGCTTCTTTGGTGCTGCCCGTAATGTTGAAGAAGGCGGAAGCTTAACGATTATCGCAACAGCGCTTATCGATACCGGCTCTAAAATGGACGAAGTTATCTACGAAGAGTTTAAAGGTACAGGTAACATGGAATTACACCTTAATCGCAAAATCGCGGAAAAACGTGTATTCCCGGCTATCGACTTCAACCGCTCTGGTACCCGTCGTGAAGAACTGCTTACAGCGCAAGATGAACTACAGAAAATGTGGATCCTTCGCAAAATCGTTCACGAAATGTCAGAAATTGACGCAATGGACTTCCTTATCAGTAAGTTGTCGATGACCAAGACAAACGATGAGTTCTTTGACGCAATGCGTAGACAAAAGAGTTAATAGAAACTTAGTAATAAGTTGATATTTAAAGAAAAGGCGCCACTCGGCGCCTTTTTTATTCCCTGCATCGATAAAGCACTTTTCTTATACTTCCGTCTAATACCCTCAGTCTTGTGAATGGGGTATTTTCGTCTGCTTATTGATTTTTAACAGCAATCGTTAGTTCAGTGGTGTGTTCTCCCTTGAGATGATTTACTCTGTCTAAAAAACACCAAAGGAAATAATAGTTATGTACCAGAAATTGCTGTCACTTGCATTTGCAGGATTGGCCTCTGTGTCAGCTGCTAATGCCGCTCAGATCAATGTTGATGAATTAGCGAATAAAGTCGAGCCTGATGTAATTAAATGGCGTCATCACTTTCATGAATTTCCTGAATTATCGAATCGCGAGTTTAAAACCGCTAAATATGTTGCTGACTACCTTGAAAGCCTAGGTTTAGAAGTGCAGACCGGTGTGGCAAAAACGGGTGTGGTAGGTATTTTAGACTCGGGCAAGCCAGGTCCTGTGGTTGCATTACGTGCAGACATGGACGGACTTCCTGTAAAAGAGCAAAACGATTTGTCCTACCGCTCAAAGCAGATGGGCGAATACAACGGAAAAGAAGTGCCGGTTATGCACGCCTGTGGTCACGATACTCACATGGCAATGCTCATGGGCGCGGCAAAAATTCTTACCGAAATTAAAGGCGACCTGAAAGGTAAAGTGAAGTTTATCTTTCAGCCAGCAGAAGAGGGCGCACCCGCTGGAGAAAAAGGCGGTGCGGAAGTTATGGTTGCTGAAGGTGTACTTAAGAACCCTGATGTAGACGCTATTTTTGGCCTGCATATCAATGCTAACACCGATGTGGGTAAAGTGCGTTATAACGCGGGTGGCACCATGGCCGCGGTAGACCCATTTAAAATTGTTATTCACGGTAAGCAAGCCCACGGCGCTTATCCTTGGAAGAGTGTTGATCCAGTGGTTACCGCTGCGCAAATGATCATGTCAATTCAGACTATAGTAAGTCGTGAGTTGAAATTGATTGACGATGCAGCGGTGGTGTCTATTGGCTCTATTCACGGCGGTAACCGTTCAAACATCATTCCAAATGAAGTAGAAATGGTTGGCACAATTCGTACACTCAATGAAGCCGCTCGCGATCACATTTACGAGTCGCTTCCGCGCAAAGTAAAGGCTATTGCTGAAAGTATGGGCGCAGAAGCTGAACTTACGCTACCGCTAGATTACTATTACCCCATTACGTACAACGACCCAGAGCTTACAAAAGCCATGCTGCCTACTATGCAGCGTACCGCAGGCGTTGAAAACACGCTGCTTTCTAAGCCGGTCACGGGTGCGGAAGACTTTTCATTTTTCCAAGAGCAAATTCCAGGTTTATATGTTTGGGTAGGCGGTAAGCCATTAGACGTCTCTGAAGAAGATAGCCCTGCTCATCACACACCGGAATTTTATGTTGATGATGAAGGCATGAAATTAGGCGTGAAGCTTCTAACGAACTTTACCCTAGATTACATGGCTCAACACTAAATCTATTCGCCGGAGACATGCGTTGAAAATTGGCAGTATTTCATTTTCTTTTTCATGGTCTCTGGCCCTTCAAGCACTACTTGTATGTGTGTTAGGTGCGGGTCTTAATGCTCTCAACCCACCCTTTGATAGTACAGGGATAGCTACATTTGGTATAGGTGCGGCAGTCTACGCTTCACTTCGGTTTTCTCCTTTTATTTCCATTCCTATTGCACTTGTTGTCAGCCTTCCCTTATGGCTTAACGACGGGAGCATAGTTGGAAAGGAAAGCCTTACTCTACTGCCCATCGTGCTTAGCTTTTTTGGCTATAACAAGTCGCTTAAACAGGTGATAAAAGTAGGCGCAGGCTTTTGGTCTATTGTCTTTCTGCCCATTCTTGTTTTAGAGCATTCTCTTTATGATGGCGATAACGCAAATATGCTGTTTTCGGGTGTGCTGGTCACCTGGGTAAGCGGTGTATTTGGTCTTGTAACCGGACACTTTTCGTATTTGGCAGTCCACGGGCTTAAGCGACAAACATCAAGTAAGTCCGAGCGGGTTACGCTGCATTTTCTTTTTGGGTACTTCTTTTCCGGTTGCTTCTTCGTTGCTTCCATGGCAGTAATTTATTTGTCGGTAAGTCTGTTTCAAAAACAGCAAGAAAGACAAATTCACAGTTACATGTCGCAGCGGGTGAATGTGCTGGAGTTCCAACTTTCGAATTTTATTCAGCAACACCAAAGTGCCATTATTAGTGCAGCGCAAGTGTTGTCTAGCGAGGTATCAAACAGCGATTTCGATAATGCAGCGGTGACAAATTTGCGGGTGTTGGCATCGCACAATCCAGAATTTTTGACCTTCCTCATTGCAGATGACAATGGCGATCTTACCCACGCTTACCCGCCTAGCCTGTTGGATAAGGCAAGACAAAGCGGCTTGTCAAATGTGGCTTACAGGCCGTATTTCTTTGAAGTCATGCAGACAGGTAAACCATTCCTTTCAAATGTATTTCAAGGCCGAGGTTTTGGTAACGATCCAATTGTAGCCTTGTCAGCCCCTATTACAGATGCAGATGGCACTCCAAAAGGTATTGTAGAGGGCTCTTTATCGTTAAAGAGCTTTTCTGCTATTGATAACCTAAGCTTGGGTGGTTTTTTGATGCTCATTGAGGATCAAAAAGGCGAAGTTATCTATGCATCTAAAGGCCTGAAGATGAAGCCACTCACTAAAGCACCTTTTTATATTTGTGAACCTGATTGTGCTGTTGAGGTGGAGAACGGGCCTCAGGGGAAAACATGGTTGAGGTTAGCGAAAGATATGCCTTTTGCTAGCTGGAAAGTTAGCTATTACTTCGACAAACGACTGCTAATGGCATCAATGAGTAATTATTTGCTAAAAGACTTGCTGCTGCTATTGGCATTATCTGCATTTGGAACATTCACCGGGTACGTAGTTGCAAAAATGGTCGGCGCGCCTATTCGTCGCCTTGTTCGCTATATTTCCGAATTCGACCCCACACAAAAAGAAGGTGTTAAAGCACCACAAAGGGCACTGCACATTCAAGAGCTCTCGTCGCTAAGCGATGAGTTCGTGAGTTTAGAAGCCCGATTGCTCGATGCATTTGAAGAGCTAAAGGTTGCAAGAGAAGTAGAGCAAAGCCTGAATGTCGAGCTAGGGGAATTGAATCAGTCTTTGGAAAAGCGCATAGAAGAGAAAACCGAGCACCTTGCGTTAGCGCTTAAAGAAGCGGAAGCCGCGAATGTGGCGAAAACGCAGTTTCTCGCCAACATGAGTCACGAGATTAGAACGCCAATGAATGGCATTATTGGCTCATGTGAATTGATGCTCGAGAACGAGTTGCCGGAAAATGTTTCGGCTAGAGCCAAAACAATTTCACGCTCTGCTAGCAATTTACTTATCATCCTGGACAGTATCTTAGATTGGTCGAAGATTGAATCGGGTAAAATGCTTACCGATATTCAAAGCTGTGCCATTCGCGAGTTACTTGAAGCTTCTTGTGACCTCTACCGTCACGCTGCGCAAGTAAAAGGGTACGATATTGCTTTGTATATTAATCAGGGCGTACCTAACGCACTGAACATTGATGCAGGGAAGGTGAGTCAAATCATCAATAACTTACTTAGTAACGCGATTAAGTTCACCAGTGATGGTGTCGTGACGGTTAACGTCAGCTATGCCCACCAAGGACTTAAAATTTCGGTTAGCGATACGGGAATAGGCATTGCTCCCAACAAACTACGCCTTATTTTTGATAAGTTTGAGCAAGCCGATCCGTCCACCACTCGAAATTTTGGTGGCACAGGATTAGGTTTGGCCATTTCTAAAGGTTTGGTTGAGCTTCTTGGTGGAGAGCTTTATGTTGAAAGTGAACTGGGTAAAGGAACAAGCTTCACCTTCCACATTCCTGCCACAGTAAGTGAAGAAAAAGAGCATGCAGAAAATGAGGTGATTCCGTCATTACCTGATGGATTACGGGTTTTATTGGCTGAAGACAACGACATTAATGCTGAAATCGTCATGGACATGCTCAAATCGTCCAACATCAAATGTATTAGAACGAAAAACGGGCAAGATGCTGTTAAGGCCGAGAAGAGGCACGATTTCGACGTAATTTTAATGGATTGCCAAATGCCGATCATGGATGGTCATACAGCATCGAAACTTATTCGAAGTGAAGGCAGGAATAAGGACACGGTCAGGATCATCGCCTTAACCGCCAATGCGTTTATCGAAGACAAAAATGCCTGCTTAGAAGCAGGCATGAATGCGCATTTAAGTAAGCCTATTCGCAAGCAGGTTCTATTTGACTGTATTGCCCGTGAACTTGCTCGCGTTTGAGGCTACATCAGTGTTATCGCTCGGCGCTTCGCTAACGAATCGCAGTACAATATACCCTAAGCACGCCGAGACGAGAGAGCCGGTTAAAATGCCCACACGCTCGTCAAAAATTTGATTGATACCTGTCTGTGCAAAGGCCAGTCCCCCAATGAATAAGCTCATTGTAAAGCCAACGCCGCAAAGTAGCGCACAGCCATAGATATGCTTGAAGTTAAGATCCTCTGGTAACTTAGCCAGCTTTAACTTCACCATTAAGTAGCAAAAACCGAATACGCCAATTTGTTTACCCACAACCAAGCCAAGAAAGATCCCAAAGGTAACAGGATGGAAAATACCCTCCGGACTGATGTTACCAAAACTTATGCCGGCGTTAGCGAAGGCGAATAAAGGTAGGATCGCGAAACTCACCGAGCCATTCAAACCGTGCTCTAGTCGCGTTACCGGAGAATAAGATTCGTCTTTCTCATCCCGCATAGGAATAAAGCCAGCAAGTACGACACCTGCCAGTGTGGCGTGAACGCCTGACTTCAACATGGCTACCCACAGAATGATTCCCACAAAAACATAAGGCGGAATATCTACCACATTGCGTTTATTCATTTGCCACAACAGCAATAAACAACCTGCAGCAATATACAGCGCACCCGCGGTAATGTGCTCGGTGTAAAACAGGGCAATAATTACGATAGCACCGATATCGTCAATAATAGCCAGGGTGACTAAGAAAACTTTCAGGCTCGTAGGTACTCGACTACCTAGTAGCGCCAAAATACCTAACGCAAACGCGATGTCAGTAGCGGCGGGAATTGCCCACCCTGCAATGGCTACGGGGTTGTCCCAGTTGATGCCTACATATATCAAGGCGGGTAGTGCCATACCACCTACAGCACCCGCTGCGGGTAAAATAATATCTTTGGGATTGGCCAATTCACCTTCGCAGATTTCCCGCTTTAGTTCCAGACCCACGTGAAAAAAGAACACCGCCATTAACCCGTCGTTAATCCACAGCAATAATGGCTTATCGATAGCCCACGTACCGGCTGATATTTGTACCGGCATACTGATTAAATGATCGTAAAGCGTATCTAGGGGAGAATTAGCAATAATGAGCGCAAGAATCGTTGCACCCATTAACAATATGCCGGGAGCGGCTTCGCGATTTAAGAAGTCAGAGACCACGTCTTGTACTTCTTCTATCACCTCATCAAGTACGTCGGGTTCGTGTTTATCTGTCATCAATAACCTCTAACGCCCGTTCATGGTCAACGTCGCAAAATGTGGAAATAAAAGCGTTCGTTAATCCGTGTAGTCAGGCAACTTTTCTACATAAATTAATTATAGTTAATACGACTGACAGCGAAGAGATAGATCACCCTTATAAGAGAGTAGCCTCAACAACCCTTAAGCGAGTGGCGCTATAATTGACGCCATTTACGGTGGGATTTTGAACGGTTTTACGCTACAATCGCGGCCTTTCCAAGGTTGTCCACTTTACCTACCCCGAGGATCTCTAGATGGCAAAAGTCGCGATTGTAATGGGTTCAACTTCAGACTGGCCTACTATGCAGCAGGCCGCAAAAATGCTGAAGTCGTTTGGTGTTGAATTTGAAGCGAAGGTGGTGTCCGCGCACCGTACACCCAACTTGCTAGTAGAGTTTGCAGAAAGCGCTGCAGATGAAGGTTTTAGCGCAATCATTGCTGGCGCAGGCGGCGCAGCTCACTTACCGGGTATGATTGCTGCACACACGCATTTACCTGTGTTTGGCTGCCCGGTTAAATCAAAGGCGCTCAACGGATTAGACTCACTGCTTTCTATCGTTCAAATGCCGAAAGGTGTTGCGGTAGGTACACTGGCAATAGGTGAGGCTGGTGCAGCAAATGCGGGTCTTCTCGCGGCACAAGTTGTTGCGCTGCAAGACGAAAGCGTACGCAATGCCGTTATCGCTTTTAGAAAATCGCAAACTGATACGGTACTTGCTTCAAGCAATACGTTGGAGCTAGATGAATGAGAGTAGTCGTTTACGGCGCAGGCCAACTTGCTCAAATGATGTACCTTGCGGGAAGCCCGTTAGGTATTGACGTTCAAGCTGTGGACGTAAACAACGATACCGTTGTACATCCAGTTAGCAAAACCCCTCTTGAAATCTCACTTGCTCAAGCATTAGAAGGTGCAGATGCTCTTACCGTAGAATTTGAGCATGTACCTGAAAGGCTTCTTGAAGACGCGGCGAAAACAAACAAGTTGATGCCAAATATTGACAGCATTCTTGTTGGCGCCGATCGCGTACGTGAGAAAAAGCTGCTTGAAAGCATGCAGGTGGCAAATTGTGAGCACCAAATAGTTACCGACCTTGCCCAGTTAGACGATTGCGTAAAGCAGTTGGGTAGCAAACTCATTCTTAAGGCTAGCCGCGATGGCTATGACGGATATGGTCAATGGCGTTTAAGTGATGAGGCTGACTTACCTGAACTAAAAAATGCACTTCAGGGATTAGATTTGCAGACTGTGCCTTTAGTGGTTGAAAAAATGGTGGCTTTCGACAGAGAGTTGTCATTAATTGGTGTACGCAATGCTAATGGCGACGTACGCACCTATCCACTTGCTGAAAATTTGCATCACCAAGGTCAACTTCATGTGTCGGTTGCACCAGCGACTAACGTTGATGATGCACTTCAGGCCCAGGCTCACGATATTTTTGTGAAACTTGCTGAGGGTATGAACTACGTCGGTGTGCTGGCTGTGGAACTATTCCAAGTAGGCGACAAGCTACTTGTAAACGAACTTGCTCCTCGTGTACATAACTCCGGGCACTGGAGCCAGTCGGGCGCTGTAACCAGCCAGTTTGAAAATCACTTACGTGCAGTCTGTGGATTGCCTCTTGGTGACACGTCAGCCATTGGCCCAAGCGCTATGGTCAACATTATTGGTTGCAGCAGCTTCTCGCGCGATTTGCTAAGCATCGATGGTAGTCATCTTTACTGGTACGGAAAATCTGTTCGTGATAAGCGCAAGATGGGACACATCAATGTCACCACGAATAGTTATGAAAGCTTGGGTGAAAAGCTCATGGCATTGAGCAAATATTTACCACTTGAGTACTTCCCAAAATTAGTTGGTGAAGCAACGCGATTAAAAGGTTGACACCCACGCGTTTATCGCTAGAATACGCATCCGCTGTCTAGGCAGCGGTTTTTAAAGTGTGCCGACTTAGCTCAGTTGGTAGAGCAACTGACTTGTAATCAGTAGGTCGCCAGTTCGATTCCGGCAGTCGGCACCATTTTTCTTTTTTCCTATGCCAATCTTACGTACACTTGCTTACGAGTATTCATTCGGAGCAGACTGTATGTCATTTTTTTCCAAATCACTTAAACCGTTAGTTATCGTAACTGGCTTATTTTCTTTGAGCTTGTCTGGGACTATTTACGCTCATGGCAATGACCATGAAAATCATCACTTGCCGAAAGAGCAGCACAAGCACGCCAGTAAGCAATCAGATGTAATGGTTATGGATGGTTATGCCAGAGCAACATTTGCTTTGGCAAAAACCGGCGCAGTGTACTTTACTTTGCATAATCATAGTGACAGCGATAAAACACTGACGTCTGTTTCAGTATCAAGCGATGTAGCAAGTGAAGCGCAAATCCACACAACGGTGATGGAGGAAGACGTGATGAAAATGCGTGAGCTAACTGACGGCGTTATAATAAAAGCGGGCGAAATGGCCTCTTTTGAATCAGGCGGCCGTCATATCATGTTGATGGGGCTGACCAAAGGATTAGAAGAGGGCAGCGAAGTAGCACTAACCCTCACATTTAGCGATGGGAGTGAACTACCGGTTTTGCTACCTGTTAAAAAAGAAGCGGGCGAAAGCCACCATCACCACCATTAATAGAGTGGCTGAGGCAGAATGTATAAAGTCATCGATTAATGCGATGAATGCAATCAACTAAACCGTTAATCTAAATCAAAATTTCTGTAGTACTATTAACTTATATTATTTAAACCAAGATTTTTCAGCGCCGATGAATGGACTGAAGGTAAATCTAAAAAGGGTTTTAACGTTAAGGAGTGTGACATGAGCAAGATTGATATTGGTATTTCTGAGAGCGATCGTAACGCAGTAGCAGAAGGTCTTAAAAAGCTATTGGCCGACTCTTACACTTTGTACCTTCAAACGCATAATTTTCACTGGAATGTAGAAGGTCCGCAGTTCCGTGAATTGCACCTAATGTTCGAAGAGCATTACACAGAGCTTGCCGAAGCGGTAGACGAAATTGCAGAGCGTATTCGTACTCTAGGTGTAGCTGCACCGGGCACATATAAGTCGTTCGCTGAGCTTAGTTCAATTGAAGAAGTGGAAGGTGTACCTGAAGCGACGGAAATGGTGAGATTGTTAACTCACGGTCATGAGCAAGTTGTGAAAACCTGCCGTGAATCGTTAAAGCTAGCGCAAGACGCAGACGATGAGTCATCTGCAGCGTTAATTGGCGATCGTATGCGCGTTCATGAAAAAACTGCGTGGATGCTTCGTGCAACATTACCGAAGTAAGTCGCTACATAAGTGCGGTGACAGTGATTTAACATAGGCTTAATCGGCCAGTCACCTTTATCGCATAAGCAAGTAAAATTATTACAAAGGGTACAGCAGCGCTGTGCCCTTTTTTGTATACTGCCTTCCACTAAGAATAATAGAAGAAGCCTGTGTGAACGCGCACACGGCTTTTTAAAATGAGGCTCCTAGCGATGAAACCATCAACTATTTTAGCTGTACCATTCAAACCTGTGAGCGCGCTAGCGCAGTCACTTACTTGTGTATTGGCGCTTACGATCAGCCACTCCGCTTTAGCTCACGGAGATCATAAACATGGCGAAGCGCATGAAATCACCGACAGCGATATTACCGTAACCACGCTCGCTGAAGGGCTTGTTCATCCTTGGGGAATGGTATTTTTGCCAAATGGCGATCTGCTAGTTACGGAACGTGAAGGTGGCATTCAGCGTTTATCAAAAGACGGTAAGTTGTCAGGACGTCTAGGTAATGTGCCTAAGGTGGTTGCGCAAAACCAAGGTGGTATGTTGGACATCGCTATCGACCCGGATTTTGCCAGCAACAACACTATCTACTTCTGTTACAGCAAAGCGAGTGAGGTTGAGGGCAAGCTGGGCAGCAGTAGCAGTGTTGCAAAGGCTAAGCTTACCGACTCAGGCCTTGAAAATGTTGACGTTATCTTTAGTGCCGACTCAATTGTGGATAACGGCTTTCACTTTGGCTGTCGTTTAGCGTTCGATGCTAAAAACCACTTGTACATCACCATGGGCGACCGCTACAAGTACATGAAAGAAGCGCAGAACACCGATAACCACTTCGGTAAAATTGTACGCATAAACCGTGACGGCAGCGCAGTAGAAGATAACCCATTCACAGACGGCAAAGCCCCTGAAATATTCAGCTATGGTCACCGCAACGTGCAAGGCGTTACTATTCATCCTGAAACTGGTGCGGTATGGGCGATGGAGCATGGCCCGAAAGGTGGTGATGAAATCAATATCCTTGAACGCGGTGCAAACTACGGTTGGCCTGTGATTACCTATGGTGTTGACTATAGTGGCGACATTATCAGCGACAAAACCCATATGGATGGCATGAAGCAGCCTTGGGTGTATTGGGACCCATCAATTGCGCCAAGCGGCCTAACGTTCTACCAAGGTGAAATGTTCAAAGAATGGAACGGGGATGTACTGGTGGGGTCGTTGAAGTTTACTCACCTTCGTCGCATAAAAGTAGAAGATGGAAAGCCCGCAGAGCAGTTTGAATATGTTCGTGACAATCACGCCCGTATTCGCGACGTTGAAGTTGGCCCAGAAGGTGCCATTTACTTACTGACCGATGCACCGAACGGCAAAGTATTAAAGCTAACCAAATAGCATAGTACCAGTCCGCATAGATAAGTGCTCACTCAGAAGGCACTGGCAAGCTTCATAGCGAAGCGTGGGAATGCAGGAATGGCTGTTCCCTTTCAAATTCTGGTATAAGACGCAGAATGAGAAAAGGCGCCACTTCATTGTTATTGTAAAATGAAGTAAGCGCCTTTTTTATTTATAAGGACATCGGGTCTCGTATTGACTTATTCGCCGTCGTTATTCTTCTTGTAGCGTTCAAACCACGCCACAATATTTCCTACTTTCTGTATCAAGCGAGAAGGGCGGCTTGCAATGCCGTGTGAAGCCCCTGGAATTCGTACCATTGCAGCATCGACACCTTGTAACTTCAACGCTTGATAATACTGCTCTGTCTCGCTAATTGGCGTACGGTGATCGGCTTCACCGGTTAGCAGCATAGTGGGTGTTACTACGTTGCCCACTAAGCTCAAAGGGCTACGCTGCCATAACTTATCCGCGATAGTCCATGGCATATCTGCCATCCAGTAGTTGCTAAAGTACGGGTACGCGTCGGCAGTCAATGAAAAGCTCATCCAGTTAATAACCGGCTTCGCCACAACAGCTGCACTAAAGCGGTCAGTTTTACCAATGGACCATGCGGTAAGGGTTCCGCCGCCTGAGCCGCCAGTAATAAACAGATTCTCTGAATCTATATAGCCTTGCTTAACAACCGCGTCTACCACATCCATTAGGTCGTTATAATCTTCTGATGGGTAGTTATGGTGGATCAAATTACCAAAGTCTTCACCGTAAGAGCTACTGCCCCTTGGGTTGGACCATACAACCACATAACCTTGCGCGGCCATTAGCTGAATTTCCATGGCAAAGTGAGGGCCGTAGGCTGCATGTGGGCCGCCATGAATTTCTAAAATTAGCGGGTATTTTTTGCTGCTATCAAATCCTGGTGGCAAAGCAATCCATGCGTCGATAGGTAGCTCGTCCACACTTGATACTACGGAAAGGTCTTGTACTTCTGCCAGCGTTTTATGACCAAGTGCATCGCTGTTTAAATCGGTAAGTTGTGTATCGTCTTTGCCTTTTTTATAAAGCGCCAGGTCGCCAGGCACAGAGCGGCTTGCCGTGGTGTAAACAATATCGCCTTTATCACTAACTGCGAAGTCGCCCGACGTGTAAGGGCGTCCAAACGCTTGTCCACCTATGCTAACGTCGATAGGTTTCACATCGCCTTTCAGGTTCACTGCAGCAAGTTTCGTTTCGCCGTGATCAAGGTAAGAAAAGATTAATCCTCGGCTGTCTTTGCGCCACTCAAATTTGCCTAAGCTTCTATCTAGTGACGTAGTTAAGCGGCTGATGTCACCACTTTCAAGCTCAAGTACCACAAGGTCGCCATTCTGATAAGAAAGCTTTCTGTCGTTGAGCTGAGTAAATGCAAGGTATTTTCCGTCGGGACTCAAGGTTGGTCTACCTTCAGGCCCTTCGATATCGGTAACTTGTTCAACTGCCGCTGTATTCACATTCACTTTATAGATGTCGCTAAACAAAGGGTGCAGCGCGTAGTCTTCTCGTTGTGGTGTGGCGAAATAAATCCAGTCATTCTCTTTAGAGAAAGAAAGGGTGCCGCCGCTAGGGAATTTTCCAGTTGTTAACTGACGCGGCGTACCGCCTTCAACAGGCAGAACAAATATCTGGTCAAAGCCTTCACGCAAGTAGCCTCTTCCGTCACCTCTATACTGCACCGCATCAATATAGGTGCCTTGGTCAGCCCACTTTGCTCCTTTAGGCTTGCTCGGCATGCCGGTAAACAATGGCTTTTGCTTTTCTTCGGTAAACTGGGTGAAGGCTAAGGTTTTGCTGTCATGAGACCAGGTTAACTGACGAGGTGCTTCGCTGGTGTTGGTCAAGCGCACAGACTGCATGGTATCTAAGTAATAGAGATGGATTTGTGCGCGGCCGTTGACCGATTTTGTATATGCCACCATTTTACCGTTGGGCGATAAGGTAGCCTGTGACAAGTTTTCATCTACACCAATAAACGGGCGATGCTCACCGGATTTAATATTTACTTGCCAAAGTCGGCTTTGTCTTCCGTCAGTCATGACATCCATGCTCTGACGAGAATAAATTACCGTATCCTTATTAAGAAACTGTGGGTTGGCCACAAATTCTAAGTTAAAGGTGTCATCGTATGTCAGCGCATTTAAGCTAGTCGAATCAGAGGCAGATTCCTGCAATGCATTGGCCTGACTTATACCTAAAACCAATAGTGATAATGCAGTCGAGGTAACACATAAGCCTTTTCGTACTGGTCGAAGGGCGAAACGAGACGCAAACATAGTTGTTCCTTTTGTTATTGTTTTTTGCGCTGAGCGCGATAGGTAGAATGTTCGCTGTCGTGTGCTTAGCGTAAATCCTAACGCAAATGTAGCAACCTGCGAACGTTGTCTCTAACCATATCGCTTTCGTTTCTTTTATGTAAAGCGCGTGCGGTGAAGAGGCTGGATTGTCCGTTAAAATTACATATCCAACATTAAGCGCAACGTTTAACAACGCAGGGCGCTAGCAATGGCAGTTGTCATTATTAATAGAGGGCTGGCCGTCCTTTAAGTCATTTGAGCTTTATTCGCCTTTAAGGCTAATTTTGCCCACAAGAATATCTTTAAACATGACCCAGTCGCCCATTAGGCTGTAAAGCGGGTGTTTAAATGTCGCAGGGCGATTTTTCTCAAAGAAGAAATGACCTACCCAAGCGAAACCGTAACCTACTAGCGGAATAAACCACAGTAGCGACCAGCTAGCCATAAATACTGCTAGTGCTATAACGCCGAGAACCAGCCACGAGCCGATAAAATGAAGCGTGCGGCATTTACTATCTCTATGTTCATTTAAATAAAACGGGTAAAACTCTTTGAATGAAGCAAAATGCGTGTCAGCGCTTGTTTGTGTAGACATAAAACCCTCTCGGCCATAAGCATGTATTTTATAGAAGTAGAGTGACTTAGTAGCAGTAGTTTACACTACGTTAACATTCTATTCTGAAATAGATTGTCGTGAATACGACAAAAAGAGAATGAGTTTTTGCAAACATGCGTGCTCACTGGCGCAGATCAACAAAGTGGCGAATTAAGAAGCGCTTCCTAGTGCAAGGCGCGGTGACCAAAGATAGCCTACCTTAACCTTGTAATTTCAGGACGTCTGCCCCATATTCCTCTCAATACAAGAAATTAAAGGCCTGCGTTATGGAAAATCTCGTTGCGAATAGCCAAGCAACCATCGTAGATATTACGGTAGAAAACTTTCAACAAATCATCATTGAAGCGTCGCAAGATAAGCTGGTGCTAATTGATTTTTGGGCAGATTGGTGCGAGCCCTGTAAAGACCTTATGCCTATTTTGGAAAAGCTGGCGGGTGAATACAGCCAGCACTTGATCCTTGCTAAAGTAGACTGCGAAGCCCAGCAAGAAGTCGCTGCACAGTTTGGTATTAGAAGTCTACCAACGGTGATGGTGGTGCAAAATGGTCAGCCTGTTGACGGCTTTGCGGGTGTGCAACCTGAGCAGCAAATTCGCGAAATGCTCGCTAAATATTTGCCTAATCCTGAAGACGATCTACTTGCCACTGCTGGCAAAGCGATTCAGCAAGGTGATTATGCAGAGGCACTGCCCGCAGCTAAAGAAGCCCTAGCGCTTAACCCAGATAACGTAAACGCTAAATATATGCTTATTGATTGCTATATCGAGACCGGATCTATCGATACAGCCAAAGCGTTATTGGAAGAAATTAAGTTGGTTGATCAAGACTCTCGCTATAAGAGCTTAGCGGGAAAAATTGAATTGGCAGAACAAGCCGCCGACACTCCTGAAATTCGTCAGCTTCAAGCAGCGGTAGAAGCGAACCCAGACGACTTGCAGCTTAAAGTTGATTTAGCGGTACAGTTGCAGCAAGCGAACAAAGCACAAGATGCACTAGAGCTTCTTTATAGTGTGTTAAAGAAAGAACTTGGGTTTGGCGACGCCAGAAAGCTAGTGATGGATATGGTGAATGCGCTTGCCGACGGCGACCCGTTGAAGTCGGAATACCGCCGAAAAGTTTACAGCTTATTGTACTAACAACGTCAGCATTTTAGCGGCTGTCGTAGGGGACAATGAGTCGAGTCTGACTTTGATAAATTGACTGTACGAGGTTCGTGCTGGTGCTTGCAGGTGAACGAGAACACATGCTGACGAGTGTCACCGTGTGTATTTCTACTTCGATTGCTGTATTTATTTAGGCGAGAGAATAGGGGAGAACCCCTCTTTGTGCAGCCAATTAAGTGCTTCGAAATACTTTTGAAAATAATCGCGCTCGTAGTTAGCTGATTCAGCGTCACGGTGCTTAGATGGGTGGGTTCGTTCTAATTGGGCCCGCCTAACCATTCCGGTATCCAGCACGTAAGCTGAGCGTGTGAGCCCTCGCGAAATGTTCACCTTTATTGCTTCTGCTAAACGGGTTTGGCATTCAGGCGTAGAAAGCACCCAGCGGCGTCCGTCCATTAGGGCAGCCCAAGGCTTATTGTCGAACTTAGCGATAAGTTCATGCATTTCTTCTATAAAAAACTCTGTCGTTTTCAGGTTCCACGCCCCGGTTGCAAACACCTCAAGTACGTTACCTGAGACATCCAATGAATAATTTCCGTATTTAGGAAAACGCATAAAATACCTTTAATGTTTGTCTGCGTGGAACAGACGGAGCTTGCTAACTCGGCTAACAAAAACATCTTGCCTCTATAGGGTATAGCAGAGTTCTAAAAATTTGCTGTAGTTGTGTTTATATAAGAAATATCACTAAGCACGTCGATTTGGGCAAAACAATTTACACTTAATTTGTAAATAAATGTTTTGTTGCAGGCGCAGATTCATGCGAAAAAGGTAGAAATTTGATAGGGTTTACGCAGTTTTTATATTGGGTAATAGAGCATGGCATATCAGCATTTTTATACGGGTTTTCTTAATGCGAACAAAGGTAAACAGCACTATGCATGTCACAGCCACTACTTTTGGCCCGACTGCACGCGTGATGCAATGCTCAACTACTGGGATGACAGCGCTAAGTATGTTGACGAAAAATGGGGATATTTCTTCCAAACTTTGGTGCCAGAGCTACAGCAGCGCATTAGCAACATACTGAACACTGGAGCACCACAGCAAATCGTTTTTGCGCCCAATACCCATGAGTTGCTTTATCGCGTAATGAGCTGCATCGATAGTACTGCGCCTTATAAAGTAGTGTCGACAGACAGCGAGTTTCACAGTTTTCAGCGCCAAGCGAGTAGGATGCAAGAGCAGGGTGCGATAGTACTTATTACCGTCCCTACTAAACCCTACGATACGTTTGCGTCGCGCTTTAAGGCCGCCATTGCCGAACACGCTCCCGAGCTGGTTTTCTTTAGTCAGGTGTTTTTTAATTCCGGATACGTGGTGAACGATGTCACAGATATCGTAAATAGCGTAACTAACGACAATACCCTTATTGTGGTTGATGGCTATCACGGGTTTATGGCAAAGCCTACCGATATAGCGAACATTGCCCACCGAGCCTTTTATCTTGCCGGTAGTTACAAATATGCTCAGGCAGGAGAGGGCGCATGTTTTGCGCACGTACCCGTGGGCTGTGAGCTAAGACCCGCATATACAGGCTGGTTTGCAGAGTTTGGCGAGCTAGATAAGCCTCGCAAGGTTGGCGGCAAAGACAGCGTTCAATATAGCCTAGATGGAATGCGTTTTGCCGGTGCGACCATGGATTTTACCGCGCTCTACAGATTAAGAGCCGTGCTTCGTATGTTCGACGACAATGGCATTGATGTAGCCACAGTTAACGAATATATAATGGGTATGCAGCGCACATTTCTAGAGAAACTTGCTACCTGCAACCATCCCTTGCTAAACGAAAAACATCTAGCAGTAAGTGATGAAGCAAACCGAGGGCATTTCCTTACCTTTGAATTAGATAGTGCCGATGAAACAAAAGCCCTCGCTTCAGCGCTTAAAGAGCACCATATCCTTACCGATTTTAGAGGAAACCGCTTACGGTTTGGTTTTGGTCTGTACCACACCCCTGAGTACATTGATTTAACCGCACTGAATCAGAAAGCGTAAGTCGTTGCTTTAAACATACGTAAATATTAACGTCACACTTATTTAAGGATAGTTTTATGGAGTGGCTACTACCCGCTTTAGCGTTGGTACTTATTATAGAAGGAATAGGGCTGAGGTGGTTTAATTGAGTTGACCAGTCCAGTTAAGGATATAATTGAACTTTAGCTGGAGAAAGTAAATGGCCGGAAGAAAGCGGTATACGAAAGAAT
>NZ_JACSOE010000031.1:0-46127 GCF_014349115.1 Alteromonas sp. BZK5
AAGTACGAGGTGATAACCTCAAGTATGATGTGTCTAAGTTTTTGAAATTAAAGTGAAATATAAGTATCTATTTATTGGCCCTGCAACGGGTATCGCTATTACACGAGCGTAAATGAGTTGGACGTTAAAAGTCTATGAAAATCACTGATGAGAATAATCAAAAATTCTTGTCGCTACGATGATTAAAATTCGTTTTCTATTTTGTCACTTAAGATAATAATTGAAGTGTGTTAACAACCCAGAGAAGTCAATGAGTAAAGACTATCGTTACCAGCGTGATGAATGGGACTCGGTAGAAGAGGAAGATTTTCACGCTAAAAAGCCAAGTTCCAAACGTCAAAGTACTGTAAAGGAAAAGCAGAAGCGTGACCTGCAACGCCGTGACAAACAGCGTCGCCTGCACCAAGAAGAGTATTAATTCAGCGAGTTGGTGAAATTTTAATAAAGCGTACCGTTTATAGCGGTGCGCTTCTGTGCTTTTGTGTTTACTTGCCGTATTATCTGTGTCAATTTAGACCCACTTTGATTCGGTTGTACAATAAGCATGGATATACGCTTTCTCACCACCTTTATAGAGGTGGCAAAAACTCGTCACTTTGGTAAAGCGGCTGAAAACCTTTACCTTACTCAATCTGCAGTCAGTGCACGCATAAAGCTACTTGAAGAGTATTTTCATACCACGCTTTTTATTAGGCAACGCAACAGTATACAGCTCACTCAATCTGGTGAGAAACTTCTGCCTTACGCTAGGCAATTATGCGCAACGCTAAACGAAGCAAAACAAGAGCTCCAAATTCAATCCTCTGAATATGTTGTTTGCGGCGCAACACAGCTTGCGAGCGAGCTGTTATTGCCTCAGATGCTCAGTCACCTACACAACTCGTTTCCCGATTGGTCAGTAAAGGCTGAAGTTCTTACGTTAGATACCCTTTCGCGACAATTGCACGAAAGGGTGACGGACTTATCATTCTCCACGGAACCGTTGAAATCTGAAGAAGTAAATAGTGATGTATTGCTAGAGCAGGATTTGGCGCTATATAGAATTGGACAAGCGTCTGAGACTATTGATGCAGCAGATTTTGTGGCTATTGATTGGGGAACTAAGGCAAGAGACTGGTTGCTTACTGCTTACCCTCAACTTCGCGATGCAAAGCTAAGAACCAATTCGTTGAATCTTGCGCTCAACAATTTACAGAGCGAAGGTGGTATTGCCGTATTACCGACCAACGTTGAGAGTCAGTTACCCGGTAGTGTGAAAGTGACCAGAATTGAAATGTTAGAAAACGTATCGTTTAAGGTGTATATGCACAGCATGAAGCAAGTCAGACGAGTGGGTCTAGCAGAGATAATAGAAAGCGTGTCTAAAGCGTGTTAACCGCTGCCATTAAATTTACCCACTGTGCCTAATTTAAAGGCATGTGAGTCGCAGAATTAAAGAGAGAAACTTATGTCACAATTACATCCTTTATTGGAAAAAAACGCATTTCAACGACTAGAAGCAAGCCTTGCAACAATTAAAGCGGAAGAGAAACTCTTCATTCTTAAAGATGAGCACGGCTGTGTAATGCTAACTACTGATGAAGAAGATGGTGTTCCGGTTTGGCCTGATGCTGAGTTAGCACTCTTGTGGGCAACCGAAGACTGGGCACACTGTGAAGCGATGGAATTAAGCACCGAAGAGTTTTTGACTAAGTGGGTGCCGGGCATGACGCAAGATGAATTAATGGTCATTGTATGTCCTGTACCTGCTGAAGAAGGAGAGGTGATTACGCCAGAAGAGTTCGCTGACTACCTTTAAGATGTGATCTCAAGGGGAAGACAAAGGGTAATTATCCACTAAGCAAATGGGCATAAAAACGTTAGTTGGGTACAACGTATCTGGCGTTTATTATGCCCTTAATTAGTAACCCAAGGAGGCGTTATGTTTACTGAGCAACCCACAATGAATAGTCTATTTAGCCAACTCGGTTTAGGAAGTTCAGACGAAGAAATTGCTGAATTTTTTGAAACACATCGAGGGCTGAATAAGAGCCAACATCTTCATGAAGCGCCTTATTGGAATGAAAGTCAGTCTGCATTTTTGAAAGATGCCATTGTTGAAGACGCTGCGTGGGCCGAAGTGATAGACCAACTTAATGCTGAATTGCACGAATGATGACTCTGCGCTCAAAGATTTTAACGTCAAACTAATATTCAATGCTCTGAGAGAAGGTAATAGCCGTTTTGTTGCACCCATCTTCTGATGATTTGTGGTTTCTTCCGTTAGGCGGAACGGGCGAAATTGGGATGAACCTCAATTTGTATGGTCACGATGGTCAATGGTTAATGGTTGACTGTGGTGTTTCCTTTGATGAGCCTCTCACACCTGCCTACAAAGGCGTCAGCCAAGCGTCTAACCAGAATACGTTCAAAGCCACTACGCATCGCGTTGTGGCTCCAAACCCTTCATTTATTACTAAACAAAAAGAAGCACTGGCTGGCATTGTCATTACCCACGCCCATGAAGATCATGTAGGCGCAATTCCTTACCTTTGGGAACGTTTCCAAAAGCCAATTTATACTACGTCTTTTACCGCCGAAGTGTTAAGGCGAAAGCTTGCAAGAAGTAAATTGGCTAACCGAATTGCCATTATTGAAGTCGACGCAGGCGATACTAAGAAAATTGGGTCTTTTAGCGTTAACTGGCTTGCCATTACTCATTCTCTTCCAGAACCCTTCGCACTAAAAATCAATACACCAGTAGGCACAGTATTGCATACAGCAGACTGGAAAATTGATGCCAACCCTATAACAGGTTTACCGTTTGACGTTAGCCTTTACAAGCGACTAGGCAGTGAGAATATTCTTGCCATGGTTGGAGACTCTACCAATGCAACAAAACCGGGCTTTTCAATTTCTGAGAGAAATTGTTACGACGGCCTATTAAGCACTATCGCGCCGTTAAAGGGGAGAGCGGTGGTAGGTTGCTTTGGTAGCAATATAGCACGGCTAATTTCGCTGGCTAAAGTCGCCAAGAAAACTAAGCGTTACATGGCGCTGTACGGTCGTTCGTTAATGAACATGTACGGCATTGCCAAGCAACAGGGCATTTGGCCGGACGATTTGCCTGTGTCCGATCCCCAGCATTTAGGTTATCTTCCCCCCCATGAAGTTTTAGCCGTAGCGACAGGCAGCCAGGGCGAGAAAAATACCGCACTGGCGCGTTTTGCAAAAGACACTCACCCTTACCTTAGCTTAGACAAAGGGGATACTGTGCTATTTTCTTCGATAGTTATTCCCGGAAATGAAGAGAGTGTAGACCGATTAAGTAAAGCGCTGCAGGCAAAGGGAGTAACGGTTATTCACAGTGAAGATAGCACGCTGCCAATTCATGCCAGCGGTCACCCCTGTGAAGAAGAATTAAAGCTCATGTATCATTGGGTTAAACCGAACATTGCTATTCCGGTTCACGGGGAGCATCAACACCTTCAAGCACATGCAAATATTGCTAAAGCGTGCGGTATTAAAAAGACCTATGTAGGGCAGAACGGTGATTTGTACAGGCTAGCGCCACAGCCAAGCATTCGCAGACAGGTTGTTCCAGTTGGTCGCATTCCTGTACAGCAAGCGTAAAATAAAAATATTGAAATAGCCCTAAGTGTATTTAGTCGGACGCGCCTTTTGCTTTTGTTCATATTGTACGCTTTAGAAAAATTAATTTTTATTTATCAATGCGATAGATGTGTCCTTTACGTTTTTTAAAACCTCATTTTAGAAGCTGCCCAAGTTTAAAACATTCTGTTACACTTGGGCTTATAATAAAAATTTAAAACGTGCGATCCATTTTTGATGAGATATTTCAACTATTTTTTACTGCTGTTTTTAGTTGTAAGCCTACAAGCGGTGGCCTCGCCGCGACTGTCTAATCCCGTCTTTCAGTCTTTATCGACCAAAAATGGCCTTCCGCAAGATATCGTCAACGACATTGTTATAAACGAAGATGGCTTTGTGTGGATAGCCATAGAAGGTGGTTTGGTTCGTTGGGATGGAGTTAGAACTAAACGAATAGCAGGTCCAGACAATTCTCTTATCGACTCATCCATTTATCGACTTGCCCTTCAAGGTACTGAAGCGTTGTGGTTTAGTGTGTACGGCAGAGGGGTTTATTATCTCGATTTGGCCACTCAAGATGTGGTGCAATTAGAGCCAACGTACTACCACGACTTTGAAGGTTTTGTGCAACATGCAGAAACCTTTCATTGGCAAGATGACACGCACCTTATCATTGCACTGGCAGAAGAAGTGCATAAATTTAACACGCAAACTAAAACCCTTGAGCGAATAGCAAAGCTCCCTGAGCCGCTGTTGGGTAACAGCCAAAGCATCCGGGCGGCAATCACCGTTGAAGACACCTTACTGGTAGCCACTACATCGGGGGTGTACGTCAAAAATATCAACAATTTAGAACAGTCTTTACGTCGACTTGATTACCTGGGTGATATTCCCGAAAACCTCGATAACGCCAATGCAAAGTTTCTACTTTTAGACGATAAGGACAGGGTGTGGATTTCAACGGTTTCGGGCGTATTTGTTGCTCAGAAACAAGACTTTCTCAAGCAGGTACAGGGCGAAAAAGAACATGTCTTTACACAGGTTCTATCTGACAGAAACGTGTGGACGTTGGTTCAGTACAAAGACGACGCTTTTTGGATGGGCACTAATAAAGGGCTATATCAGCTGAGTAAAAAAGCAGGTGGTTGGGAATACGAACACATCTTAGAACCGCATAACGGTTTCACCGAAATTTCAAACAAAAAAATTATCGCCATTGCCAAAGATGAATCTGACAACCTCTGGTTAAGTTCAGTCTATGCTGGTGCACTGTATTTCGGTGTGAAAAGTGCGGATATTTTTGCTATCCAGAATGAACGAGCCGGTGAGGCTAGCGTTTTGACTAGCCATGTGGTGTGGTCGTTTGCCGAGACTGAACCTAATAAAATATGGATAGGTACAGAAAACGGGCTTAATCACTATGATTTCACGACAAAAAAGTCTGAGAAGTATCTGTATTCAAAAAGTCAAAGAGCGATTATCGGCGAAGGCGCCGTAAACAAAATTGTTCCAACGCAAAGTGGCGAATTGTTTCTCAATACGTACAACGGAATACGGTTGTTTGATATGGAAACAGGGGAGGCTAACCGGCCAGAGGTATTAAAAGGTGGCGATGACACCGTATTTGATGCGTATGGCGCGGGAATGATGCTTTCAGATAAAGGAGATTTGTACTTTATTGGCAACGAAGGTTTTTTAAAGTATGACGTGGACAAAAAAGAAATTTCTTCTTTAGAGCTGGATCCTCGTGTTTTTGACATAAATTTTTCATTGGGTTTCTTGGGGCAGTCTCATTACCACAATGATCGATTATTTTTTGCTACCGAAGGTGGTTTGTGGTTAATCGACCCAGAGACGTTTCAGCATGAATTGGTCTATCGATTCTCAGAGCTACAGCGTGGCCGAGATCGCTCCATATCGTCGTGGGTTATCGACGATATGGGTGTGCTGTGGCTTGCATACAGTGGCGTAGGGTTGGTTGGCATAGACGCAGACACGTTTGAGCCGTTGTACAACCTAAACGAATCGAATATTTTATTATCAAACATTGTTTACGGGCTGCAAAAAGACGAAGCAGGCAATATCTGGTTTAGTTCGCACAAAGGGTTACACAATTACGATCCGTCTACCGGCCAAATCAAGAACTTTATCTACGGACGTGAGCTAAGTGTTTCTGAGTTTAACCAAGGGGCTTCGCTTAAGCTTAAGGACGGTCGACTGGCTTACGGCTCGACGAGCGGCGCTGTGGTTTTCTCTGCATCGCAATTGGAAAGCTTGGAAGTTGGAAGAAGTTTGCTGAGTAAGCAAACTGCTATAACGGAAGTTGCCGTAGATAATAGGGTGCTTAATCAGCCGCTTAAAAACCTAACCGGACACCATTTTGATCTCGATTACGAAGATTATGGGTTAACAATCCATTTTTCGTCATTAGCGATGTCAGGCATAGGAAAAATAAAGTACTACTACAAGCTGTTGAACGGTGATCGCGTCGTTACAGAAGGCGTGACTGACGATGCAAAAATAACCTTTACCAACATAGAACCGGGTGACTACGTTTTTTCTGTTGCCCCTACGCCAGGTAGTTTCGACTATAACGTGCTTCCGGCTGAAATTACGCTTTATATGCCACATGCGCCTTTGCGTTCACCGCTTGCATATACTATTTACGCAGCGCTCATCGTGAGTTTATTCGTAGCATATTTACTCTCCCGTCAACGCCAACTGTTTAGATTACAAAAAGCGCAGCAGCAGGTAACGCTATTCAGTGACGCTTTTAGACAAACTCGAGACTGGGTTTTAATTTTTGATAAAGAAAAGCGTTTAGTTGCCGCGAACCCAGCTTTTGAACAGGTGTTCGGCTTTAATAATAAAGAGCCGTTACCCAAGCAGTTGGCACGACTTTATTTGCGTTACCCAACGTTGAATAGACACCTGTCTGGCAAATTACCTGATATGCAGGGAGGGGATTTTTGGAAAGACGAGGCCGTGATCGATGGTGCTGATGGCAAGCGCTACGACGTGCTTATTGATATAACAGCGGTAAGTGGGGAAAGTAATACTGCAGAGCATTACC
This sequence comes from Alteromonas sp. BZK5, assembly GCF_014349115.1. Classification (NCBI taxonomy): domain Bacteria; kingdom Pseudomonadati; phylum Pseudomonadota; class Gammaproteobacteria; order Alteromonadales; family Alteromonadaceae; genus Alteromonas; species Alteromonas sp. BZK5. The sequence continues at coordinate 6,665 of NZ_JACSOE010000031.1, forward strand.
TGATTGTTATTTCCGACATCACAGAACAAAAAAATGCTGAGCGCAAACTTCTGAAAATCGCGACCTACGACAGCTTAACAGGCTTGGTCAACAGAACATTGCTGCTAGACAGACTGGAGCATGCTATTGGGCTTGCCCGTCATCATGAGCATCGTGTGGCGGTGATGTTTGTTGACTTGGATAGATTTAAAGGTATTAACGACTCACTTGGGCATGACTACGGTGACAAACTGCTGCGCATTGTAGCCAACCGAATGCGAAACCTTGTGGCTGAGTCGGGCACCGTTGCGCGATTAGGTGGCGATGAATTCGTTATTGTTATTGAGGAAGTTAATGCCAATGACGACTTGAGCTCATTCGTGGCCCAAATCATTGAGTCAGTAGAAACGCCTATATCGTTAGCAGAGGAAGTGCTTCGTGTTTCTTGCAGTATTGGCGTGGCGTTTTATCCAGAAGACGCCTCTGAGCCTGCTGAGCTTATCAAGCAGGCTGATGTGGCCATGTATACGGCGAAGAAGGACGCATTAAGCGGCTTTACCTACTTTACGACAGACATGAATGAACGTGCCAAAACGCGTTTACAGCTTGAAAATAAAGTAAAACGTGCCTATTCAGATGACTGCTTCTTCAATCACTATCAGCCAATTATAGATGCCAGAACCAATACCACTATTGGGGTTGAGTTACTGCTGCGAGGAAAACTGGATAACGAGCCTCTTTTCCCCGATCAGTTCATACCGGTACTTGAAGAATTGAAGTACATAATAGAAGTTACACGACAGGCAATGCGAAGAGCGGCAGAGGACTTGTCGTCTTGGTATAGCCAAGGCTTCACGGGGTTTGTTTCTATTAACCTATCTGCACTTCACTTCAAAACTGAATTCGACTTAACCGGTGTGCTAACCCTGCTTGATGAGTTCAATCTACCCAAAGAAGCGTTTCGATTCGAGATTACCGAAGGCGTATTGATGGATGACAGTGACAATGCGTTAAGACAGATTAATCGGTTTGTGAAAGAAGGCTTTGTATTAGCCCTTGACGATTTTGGTACAGGTTACTCGTCTTTAAGCTATTTAAAGCGTTATCCGTTGTCGGTATTAAAAATCGACAAGAGCTTCGTTAACGAAATGGCGCCGGGTAATGCAAACGAAGCGCTGGTAACAACAACCATTACGTTAGCGAATAACTTGAATATGAGTTGTGTTGCGGAAGGCGTTGAAACAAAAGCGCAAGCGGAAGAATTGATTGGAAAAGCGTGTTATTTCCACCAGGGCTATTTCTACGCCAAGCCTTGTACCGCCGAGGAAGTTGCACCGCTGTTATTTAAAGCGTGGTAAAACGTCGATATTTACCGCGTTTTTCTAACAGATAAGACCATAAAGATTTAAAAGCCAAATCTATAAGAAAACTAAATTTAGCCTCTAAAGCCTTGTTATTCGTCGCATAGAATGTAAACGCTTGTTTAAAAAGCTTGTTTTTCAATAAAAAATAGGGCTTATTAGAAGTCTGTGAAATCATTGTAAAAATGAGCTACATTATAACAACATATGAGTGACTTATGCCGCTAGACATGACAGCAAACGCAAATACCACGGAAGTAATAACATCGCCATTAAGTATGTTGTACCACTGGGAACAGAGCCGTGGGAACGACGTATTTCTTACGCAGCCTATTAACGGTGAATACCACGACTACACATGGAAGCAAGTCGCCGAACAAGCCAGAAAAGTGGCAGCACGTTTACGTGAATTCGATTTCCCGCAAGGCAGCCGTATAGGTATCTTTTCAAAAAACTGTGCTGAGTGGTTTATCGCTGATCTGGGCATTATGATGGCAGGTCACGTGTCGGTACCTATTTTCTCAACAGCCGGTCCAGACACGGTCCAGTATGTATTGAAACATGCTGACGTACAGCTATTGTTCGTTGGAAAACTAGATAATACTGCAGAACAAGTTGCCTCTATTCCTTCAGAATATTTAACGGTTGCATTTCCTTACCCAAACATTGCTACTAAACAGCAGTGGAAAGAATTTATGGATATCGCGCCCATAACAGACTCGCCTGTACCTGATATGGATGATTTGATGACGATCATTTATACGTCTGGCAGTACCGGTCAGCCTAAAGGGGTGGTGCACAGTTACAATACGGCTTGTTGGGCAGCGCGTCGCTCACTCGATCAATTGGGTATTAACCAAAACGATCGCACAATGAGCTACTTACCTCTTGCGCATATTACAGAGCGTGTACTGGTCGAGCTTTCAAGCTACTACAGTGGTGGCAAAATTCACTTTGTAGAAGATTTAACTACCTTCCAACGGGATGTAGGTCACTGTCAGCCAACGCTATTTATTTCGGTACCGCGTTTATGGACAAAGTTCCAGATGGGCGTGTTAGCGAAAATGCCGCAGAAGAAACTGGATACGCTGCTTAAAATTCCAATTTTGAACAAAATTGTTGCGAAGAAAATTCGCGATGGCTTGGGCATTAATAACGCACGTTTGTGGGCAAGTGGTTCGGCGCCACTTGCACCAGCAGTCATTGAATGGTTCGCGAAAATTGGTATCTACATTTCTGAGGGATGGGGAATGACCGAAAACAGTGCCTATGGCACCGGCAGTGTACCTTTCCGTCATGATAAAATCGGCTGTATCGGCAAGCCATACGACGGCGTAGACATTCGCACGTCAGAAGAAGGTGAGATTCAAGTTAAGTCGCCGTGCAACATGCTGGAATACTACTTGGAACCACAAAAAACGGCTGAAGTCTTTACTGAGGATGGTTATCTGCGCACTGGCGATAAAGGGGTCATTGATGCTGATGGCTACGTTAAAATTACTGGTCGTTTAAAAGACATCTTTAAAACCGCGAAGGGTAAGTATGTTACGCCAGCGCCGATTGAAGCAAAATTCATGGAAAACCCTATTGTTGAGCAAGTGTGTGTAACGGGGACTAATTTGCCTCAACCTGTGGCTTTGCTAGTGCTTAGTGAAGAAGCGCAGAAAAAAGACAAAGCGGGCATTGAAGCAAGCCTTAAGAAAACATTCGAAGCTATCAACGCAAAACTGGAAAGCCATCAAGTTATGGATCGCGTTATCATTATGAAAAACGAATGGAGCATCGAAAACGACTTGCTGACTCCGACGCTCAAAGTAAAGCGTCATGTTTTAGAAGACCGCTTTGTTGATATTATCCAAGGTAGCTATCGCGACAAATTAGTTTGGGTTGACGCGTAAAATCCTCGTTGAGTCTTTTGCTTTGGCACTAATTGAAAAAGCTCTGTCCATGACAGAGCTTTTTTTATTAGAAGGAGGGGCAATAAGCGTTAAAACTGTGTTGGGCTATAAGCACTACAGCGACGCTAAATCGCGTCAAACGAAACGCAATGGTCGCTTTAAGAAGGGTAGCGAGAGCGTAACCCTTCATACACTAAGTCGCTAAACTCTGGCTTCGTTAAATCTAGGACATCCATTACTTCTACCAGGTGCTCGTTGTCTTCACGACCTTCCCACACTTTTACGTAAGTGCCTTCTTTATAGCCGTTATCTTGGCGGAAAAAATTGAGCACATTTTTACCTACGTACTGACGATACAGCTCGTCAGCTGACATTTCACACTGGCTTACGATGAACATGAATAGTGGCACGCTAAAGCGTTTGGCGGCGCAAAGGCCCGTCATGAGCTCTAAATTATCAAGAAGCGTCAGATTTGACGCGTCGTAGTCCTTTCCATCGAAGGTTACTAGCGTTTTGCCACTTGCTAATTCAGAAGCAATACTTTTTGCAGATTCAGCGATATCGCCTTTATATTCAATAATGCAGGCACTTAGTGCAAAGTGCCAGATATCCACCAATTCCATCTGAAGCTGTGGCAAGTCTTTTTGCTGTGCTTTCCACCATTTCCAGCCGTGATGCTCAATCGCTTCAACTGACTCTACCATTGCTGCACGTAAGTATCCGTAACCAGCATTTAGCCAGTCTGGGTTTACTTTGGCGTTCATTTTATCCTGAAGAGAAAGCATAGTGGCGAGTTGTTGCGCGGTTAACATTGTTGCTCCTGACCGTGAAATTGTGTTGCATTTTATAAAGGCGAAATTGTACTTGAATGACGCTCCGGGAGAAACTGCAAAATTTAGGATGGCGAGAGTAAAGCGCTTTCTTTAATGTTTGCTTGCTTGTGGTGCACTTGCACCATGGTAAAACTATGACTTATTGGTCATGTTTTCTCTTTTCGTGTAAGTTGTTGATACTTAATGATTAAAAAGTTGGCATTCAACCTGCTAAACATAAAGCGTTAACAGTGCTGCTCAGTAGCGCTAACGTGAATGAGTGCCAGGCAACGCTTATTCACGTTGTTACTGAGTAGACCGTAAACCTTACCCATACAGATTTTTCGTGTCCTGAGGTCTGTGTGGGTTTTTTTTGTCTGAAAATCGCCCACACGCTTCTTTGTACTCATTTACTGCGCCAGATCCCTCTATCACTTTGCTTAGAACTCTCCGGGTATTGATTTCGCCATGCCCCCAGTATTTGTTTTATTTTCATAAGACATTTGCTCATCTAAATTTTGGAGAAATAACTTAACTACTGAGCCCAATGCGATACACTAAATTATAAGGTCGACGATACCTGTACAGTCTTTGCACAGTATCTAAAAAGCACGTTCTACAAAGGATTTTTCGATTGCTTGCGCTATATCCCTCTAATAAATTAGAACACTTAAGTTTTCTTCTCACCACGCTTTTACGTCAGCAGCCCATGGGCGTATTTACGCCAGAAACCATCTTGGTTGAAAGCCCGGGAATGCAGCACTGGGTCAGCATGCAGCTTGCCACAGAACACGGCGTGGCAATGAATATTGATTATCCTCTACCGGTGCGCTTTATGTGGAATACAGCACGTACTGTATTAGGACAAGACAAAGTACCCAAGCAATCTCCCTATCGTCGTGAAGTACTGACATGGCGTATCGACAATATTCTCCAAGACAGCTCGCTAATGAGCACAGAAGCTTTCGAGCAAGTTAACCGGTATTGGCAAAATGCGGGAAGTGAACAAGAGCAGGGGTTACAGCGCCTTCAGCTAGCTACCGCTCTGGCCGACGTGTACGAGCAATACTTGTTGTACCGCCCAGACTGGTTGTTTAAATGGGAAGCTAACGAACGCACTGTATTTGATGACATGGAGATATGGCAAAGTGAAATTTGGCGCATATTGGTCAAAGAGCAACCGCTGCATCCTGCACGTTTGCATCAAATGACCCTAGAGGCGTTAGGAGCGTTAGAAGCTGGTCATTTACCGAATGAGCCAACGAACAAGTTGCCAACTCGGGTGATAGTGTTTGCCATTAACACCATGGCCCCGCAGCTTATCGCGTTTTTTGACGCCCTCGCGCAGCACATTGATATTCATATATTTCACCTAAACCCCAGCGTTAATTATTGGGGGGAAGCGAAAAGCAGTAGCGAACAGGCGAAGCTATTGCGTTTAGAAGGGCTCAAAAAATGGATGGAAGACGATCAGTCAAACCCGCTGCTTGGCAACTTAGGTAAACAGGGCAGAGAGCTATTCAACTTACTTACTGAGCTAGATACCTTTGAGATTAGTGCGTTTGATTCACCGGATTTTGAAGAGGCTTCTAACAGTGGTGAGAACGTTCACCGTTATGGTCTACTCGAATATATTCACAACGATATATTGCAAGCCGCTCAACCGAAGCCACTTACTCATGATTTAAGAGAAAAAGACGATAGCGTTACTATCATGTGTACCCATTCCGCACTTCGCGAAGTGCAGGTATTACACGACCACTTGTTACACTGGTTATCTCAAGATAAAACGCGCACCCCATCTGATATTCTGGTGATGTGCCCGGCCATCGAAAACTACGCGCCATTTGTTGATGCTGTATTTCACAGAGTAGGCACAAAGGCTTTGGCTGGCAGAGGGCAGGTTAGGCTTCCGTGTACCATTGCAGATAGAAGCCCAATGGATGCAGAGCCGTTGATTGCGGCGTTTATGGCGCTGTTACAGCTGCCCGATAGCCGCTTTGGTGTGTCGGACATTATGGATTATCTGCAGCTAGATTCAGTGCAAAAGCGTTTCTCAGTGTCACAAGATGATATCGAGCAAATGGTGGTTTGGCTAAAACAAGCTCATATTCATTGGGGTCTTAATAGCGCCCATAAAACGGCCGTTTCAGAAGGTGTTGATCTAGACGACACTTACAGCTGGTGGTGGGGAATACGTCGATTACTTATGGGTATGCTTGCACCAGATAGTGAAGTCATAGTGAGTGACTTACTTACTATTCCCGACGTTGAAGGACAAAGTGCGCTTACGCTAGGCAAGCTTATTGACGTTGTGGCGCTGTTGGGTGAGTTTGCCCAAGTATTAACAGCCCCAAGGACGGCGGCGCAGTGGTCTAAAGCCTTAATATCGCTTAGAGATGCGTGTTTTATGCCGATAAAAGAGCAGCAGCAAAGCTGGGATCTTATTGCCAAAGTTGCTGCCGATCTTGCTGCACGATGTGAAGAGGCAGGTTATGAACACGAGCTCACCCTTCGTCAGGTGCGCGACCTGCTACTCAATCGATTCTCGTCGCCAGATGCCGGCAACCACTTTATGACCGGTCAGGTTACGGTGTGTTCTATGCTGCCAATGCGTAGCATTCCGTTTAAAAAAGTGTGCATTTTGGGGCTGAACGACAGTGAATTCCCCAGAAAATCAAGCCCGCTGGGTCTTGATTTAATGGCAGGTGCTGGCCGCCAAATCGGTGACCGCTCACGGCGTTTGGAAGACAGGTATTTATTCCTAGAAGCCATTATTTCCACCAGAGACAGCTTATATTTAAGTTACCAAGGGAACGACGTTACCAATAACAGTGAGCGACAACCCAGTCTGGTATTGGCTGAGTTCATGGATATGCTAGAAAACAGCTACGCACTGGAGTTATCAAAGTACAGCGTTAATGCGCCGCTACACCCGTTTAGTGAAGAAGGCTTTACGGGAACCTTGCCGAGCTACGAAACAGGGTGGTTACGGTTAGCTGACGCGTTACAAAAAACGAAATTAAATACCGACGAAGCAGACAATGACTCTACCAATGATGCGGATACGTCAACGTTAGCGCCATCACCTGATGCACTATCAACGCAATCGCTTCGTCTATCAGGTATTCAAGTTGCGAGAGCTTTCAAAGATCCGCTGGAGTATTTTTCTGTCCAACGGCTGGGCGTGAATCTGTCTCAATCGTTTACGCTACTTGAAAATAGCGAGCCGTTTGAAACCAATGCGCTGCTGCGCTACCAGGTGCTCGATGCTATCTTTTCGTCTGCAGAGCGCCTTGCGCCAGAGAAAGATGATGTCACCTCTCTTTCCTATAGTGAAAAAGTGATCACGTTTGCGTCGCTTAGAGGGGATATTCCCAATAACCCCGTTGCCAGAGATGAAGTTGAAATGTGGAAAGAAGGGGCGTTGGCATTGAGTCAGGCCATGGGTCCTCACGACGCGGAGCCTAAAAAAGCGCACTTTCAAGGCAAATACATCACCTTTACTTCATCGGCTTTATTCGGCAGTGACGCGCTAGTCGAGCTTTGTGCAGGCAAGATTGACGCACATCGCGCTTTGGGTTTCTTCATCTCACAATTAGTTTTTTCAAGCAGCGATGAAGAAACCAGCTACAGCAACTATCCGCTGGATATCTATTCCTGTGCTTGGGAAAAGGGCGAAACCATTTTGAAAAAGCAGCGCTTCTCCGCTTACGATCGCGAAACTGCTGTGCGTTTACTTTTGTTTATTGAACAGCTTTATATGGCAGTTTACACGGCGCCGACACCAGTTCATTTAAGTTTGTTCGGTACTTTTATGCCCGGGACCAGAAATTCAGACACTAAGCCTGTAGTGGAAAGCATAAAGCCCGAGATGTTTACCGACATTCTGCATGCGCTACTAGAGAGTGCGGACGGGACTAGTGAAACCGACAAAGCGATACTTAGCCAAGTTCAACATGCAATTGACGAGATTTGTCCGTTCACTGATAAAGACAACGCTGTAGCTAGCGAAACGACAAGTGAAAAACACCAAAAAGCAAAACAGGCGGTGGACCAAGCCGCTGCACTTTTTGACTCGATAGAGTTACAGCGATCATTAACCGACTGGCAACAAAGTAGCGGGCAGTTCAGCGCCGATATGGCAAGCAACCCTTACTTACATTGGCTGTTTCCTCAGGGCGTGAGTTGGAATGATATACCGCATTTAAGTGCTTTTGTGCTGCTCGCCATGGTCAACAATGCGTCTCAGGAGGAGAAGCTATGAGTTACAACCCTACATCCTCTGATAACCCTATAGACGAACAATCTCAGCCGCAAACCGACGACCACAGCGGCACTGAAGCGCAATTACTCGATGTCGTCGCTATGCCGTTAAAAGGGCGCCACCTTATTGAGGCCAGCGCTGGTACAGGTAAAACCTTTAATATTACGCGTTTGTATCTGCGTCTATTGCTTGAAAAAAAGCTCACCGTCAAAGAAATATTGGTGATGACTTTCACCAAAGCCGCGACCGAAGAAATAAAGGGGCGTATTGCGGCAACATTAAGAGAAGCTCTACTTATTTGGCAGCAAGCCAAAGATAACGGCAATGAAATAGACAGTGGCTGTGACCCGGTTTATCAGTATTTATTTAATAGCTGTGATATTGACGAGAGTTTGGCACTTTTAAAAGCGGCGCAGCTAGAGCTTGATGAAGCCTCGGTGTTTACTATTCACGGCTTTTGTCAGCATGTTATTACCCAATTAGCATTTAACAGCGGCTTTGCCATGTCGCTTAACTTGGGCAATGACACCAGCGACTTGTACCTTGAAGCTGCCGAAGACTTCATTCGAAAAATTAGCAAAAGTGAGGACGAGTTTAGGCTACTGGCAGAGTCAGGCTGGCATACACCAGAAAAACTGCTGCGAGAGTTTAACGCCAGCATTAAAAGTACTCTGACCCCAATATTGCTTAGTGAAGAGGATATTGAGGCGGCGTGTAAAAAGCAGCTAGATGAAGCGCCGCACACGTCTTTAGCCTACGTGAAGTCTCTACTTCAAAGCGTAGAAGACAATGAAGGGCTATTGGTAGAACAGCTCATCAAAACACCGGCCCATAAAAAAGAGCGGCCGCAGGAGTTGGCTGCACTTAAAGCTTGGTTGCGTTCTTGTGTGGATGAACAAAGTTATTATCTTCCGCCGCCCGAAGCGGAAGCCTTTGTTAAAGGTAACCGATATGCGCGAAATTCATCTGGCGTAAAAGAGATTTTAACGCCTATAAAAGATTTTGCAGGGGCGCTTAAAAAAGCATTTGGTGAAAAAGACAAAGCGCTTAGTAAGGTGCCTGTATTCAAGCTGGTGGTTGAAGCCATTGCGTTCATCAAATCCCGCGTTGAAAAGCAGAAAAAACAGCTTGGCGTTATCGACTTCGATGATCTTATTCGCATGCTCGCCGACGAAGTGGTGAAGCCAAACAATACTCTTGTGCCTGAACTTCGCAAAAAATTTCCCGTAGCGCTTATCGACGAATTCCAAGATACCGATGCAAAGCAGTACGCGATTTTAGACGCAGTTTATCCTAATCCTGAGAATGCTAACGAAAGTGCGTTATTAATGATAGGTGACCCCAAGCAGGCGATTTATCGCTTTCGCGGTGGCGATATTTTTACCTATTTAAAGGCGGGTAGGCAGGCAGATTACCGCTGGGTGATGAATACCAACTGGCGCTCGGTTGAGGGAATGGTTAAAGCCTATAATCGGTTATTTTATGGCGCGCCTGTGGCATCAAATAGACCTGCCGATGTGTTTGGTTTTGATATCAAATACAACCCAGTCGAATTTACGCCTAAAGCGGCCGCGGCAAAAACGCCACTTATCGACCCTGCCGAACAAGACAAGGTAATGAAAAGTGCTGTAACGAAACGCAGCGCAATGAACTACGTTAGCATGTGTTTGGACGATAAAGAAAACGCCCACATTATGCGTCGCAAAATGGCTCAGTGGATTGCGCAAGAGATTTACCGCTTATTGAACGAAGCGCACTTTCAAACCGCCAATGGTGGCACCGCGCCTGTTAAGCCTCAGGATATCGCTATCTTGGTGAAAGACAGGACCGAAGCTGGCGCTATCAAAAGTGTACTGCAGCAAAAAGGCTTGGCGTGCGTTTATCTAAGCGATCGCAGTAACTTATTTGCCAGTGCCGAAGCCAAAGATGTACTGCGGTTACTTAACGGTATTTGGCATGCTAACGACACCAGTAAAGTAGCGTCGAGCTTGGCGTCACCGCTTTGGGGTTATAGTGCCCAAACACTTATTGAATTGCTATACCATGAAGATGACGCGCAGTGGGATGCGGCTATCGACAAGGTATTGTCGCTGCGGGATATGTGGCTGCAAAAAGGGTGCATGAGTGTGCTGCTGTATTTAATGCAAGACAGCTATCAACCTCATGCTGACAGCGTGGAACGCGCCCTTACTAACTATCAGCATTTGGCCGAAGTGCTGGAAAAAGCTAGCACTACTCACCAGCGCCCAGAGCAGCTACTCGACTGGTTGAATAAGCAAATTCATAAGCCTGAAAGCGATGAAGAGCTTACTTTGCGCCTTGAAAGTGACAGCCAACTTATTCGACTTATTACTCAACACGGCTCGAAAGGGCTAGAGTACCCCATCGTGTTTGTTCCTTTTGCCACCGGCTACAGAGACGCCGCTAAAAACGGCAACACTACGTCGCAAATATTTACTTATTACGACGAAGAAAAACAAGATTTGCAAATGCAGCTTGGGCAGACGCCACAGGCGATAGCTCGCGTTCAAAGTGAGAGTGAAGCGGAAGACATGCGACTGGCCTATGTGGCGGTAACACGAGCTGCCCATCGCTGTTACATGGGCGTTGTACCGCTGACTAACAATGAAAGAAGCGCATTAGCACGAGCACTTGGTGTAGGCGGCGATGGCAGCAACAACGATTGGTCGAGTGTGTTAAACCGCGTTGCTGATGAAGATGCGTCCCATGCCAGCCATATCGACGGTGATGAGTTTGAGGAAGTGTATAATGGCTTTGAACAAGAAGATGAGTTACCTCAGCTAACCGCGTTGCAATTTACCGGCACGGCAAGCGAAGAATGGCGACTGTATTCATTCTCAGCAATGAGCCGTTTAACCACGGCTGGTGCTAACCAAAGCGTTGAAACAGGCACAGCAGCAGAGTCCGGCGCAACAACAGAGCCCTTGAGTCAAACCCTTCCTAATGTGCCAGTACTTCAAACCATTCGAGATGAAGAAGTGTATGCAAGTGACCCCCTTATGGGTGAGATGGGCACAATTGATGCAGACATCAATTCCTCGGCAGGTATTGAAAGTACGGTAAGTAAAAGTGATCTGCGTTTTACCCTAGAGAAAGGTGCGAGCGCAGGTAATTTACTTCACGATATTCTAGAGCACAGTGACTTTAGTGCGCCCGATTGGGAAGAAACGGGTAAGGAACTGGTTAACCGCTTCGGGTTAGATGAAAAGCGAACGCCGCTACTCTATAAATGGTTAGAAGAAGCGCTACAGACGCCTCTGTATCCCAATATGCAGCTAAGTATGAGTGATTTGCCCTTAGCGCAAACCCTGCGCGAAGCCGAATTCTATTTTCCAATGAACGACACGCAATGGACTCAGCTTCGTGAAGTACTCGCGACTCATCGAAAAAACGTGGCTGACGTTATTGGTGGCGAGATGGAAACAGCGCCTCAATTAATCACAGCTAAATTACAGGGAATGATGCACGGGTTTATTGATTTGATTTTTGAACATGACGGTCAGTTTTATGTGGCAGACTACAAATCAACCTGGCTTGGCGATACCCTTGATAGCTACACGCCAACAGCGCTGTTTCACAATAACCAGCATCACCTTTACGACCTTCAGTACTTAATTTACTGTTTGGCGCTACATCGCTATTTAAAGAATACGCTGCCTAACTACGACCCAGATATGCATTTTGGTGGAGTGTATTACTTGTATCTACGAGGTATGCACCCAGAAAACGAGCGCGGGGAAGGGGTATTTTATACTGATGTTCCATCGTCTGTACTCAATCGATTAGACGGGATATTTGCGAGCAAAGGCGATGCCCAGCAAGGCAATAGTTCTTCGAATGCAGGCAGCTCTCGCCAGCCTTTGGAACAAACGTCTTCGGGTCAGCAGCAGTTTAGTTTCGATGACAAGTAGTCAACATCATAGAGGCTAAAGCAAAGGAAAATAATGAAAAGCAATCAACACTCTGTACCGTCATTTTTTGATAACTTGTTTGGCATCGAGGCGATCGACAAATTTGTCGCAAAAGAATTTGGCTTTATTGATGAACTGGAGCAAGAAGAACAGTTTATTTGGGCTGGGATCTTAGCATACTTGTCGTATATGCAGCGCAATGGCCACAGCTGTATCTATTTAAAAGACATAGCGGGTACGACGCTTTTTAAAGAGGTAGTCGCAGAACAAGAGGCAGCCTTGGCGTTTGAAACGAATGAGCATAGCAGTAATGGGGCGGCGGCTGCTTCACTGACGCTGGTTGAACAAACCGAGCAGGAAAAAGCGCCCAAAGCAGGTGTTGACGTGCCACAACTAACACCGTTACTTAGAATTTTAAAAAGCGCACTGGTTAACGAGCAGGTGGCTCAACTATTTGTCTATAGCAACGGCAAGCTGTACAGCCGTCGCTACTATGAATTTGAACAAGAAGTAGCACGCAATGTTGTAAAACGAGCTGCGCTTACGCCGTTAAGTGATGAGGCAAGCGAAAAAGTAAAGCAACTTTGGCCAGCAATCTTTCCTACCGAAACAACCGATCGGCAAGATTGGCAGCAAATAGCGGTGGCGAAAAGCCTGATGCAGCGCTTTTGCGTTATAAACGGTGGGCCAGGAACAGGTAAAACCTATACTGTATTGCGCTTATTACTGGCGCTACAGGCTTGCGATGAAAACTTAAAAATTGTGCTGGCAGCGCCTACAGGTAAAGCGCAACAGCGTATGACCGAATCTATCATGAACAGCATAGACGGGCTTCGCGGCAAGTTGAACGACACAGTACTTAACAACGTGCCTACCGATGCTGTGACGCTACATAGATTACTAGGATTGCGCGAGCACGGTGTATCGACTAAGTTCAATCAGCACAATCAATTGGCAGCAGATGTACTTATTGTCGATGAAGCAAGTATGGTCGACTTAGCGCTAATGACGCGCATAGTACGAGCGTTACCAGACCATGCACGGCTCTATTTTATCGGTGATGCAGATCAGCTTCCTGCGGTTGAGCTTGGCAACGTGTTAGAGCAGCTAGTTAGTACCGGGCCAGCATGTTTTGATGACAACGCGAATGTGCCAAATGGCACAAACAGCGCACATAGCTCACTTAGTTTAAACAGTCATGACGACGCGTTTTCTTTAGGTGGCGTGCCATCGTCAATGCGTCAGCACATCGCTACGCTGTGCCCGCATTTGCCCCTGTTACCTGTTGATGAGCAGGCAAAAAGCTATGTAGCAACTCTGCAAGCACCGCAGCGCTTCAAGGGGCAGGTGGCAAAAGTTGCAACGGCCATACAGCGAGGTGATGCAAGCGGCGCACTTACTGCAATTAATGACCAGGCTGATGCCAATGACGAAAGTGCGGGTCTTGGTTCAAATACGGCATCGCGACTACAATCCGGCGTTCATCTATGGCCAGAACTCCAGGTTAGCGGCCGTGATTTACAACAGTTGGCCAAAGAAAGCTTCTTGCCTATTTTTGACGCTGGCAGTGCCGAAGAAGCGCTTAATCGCCTGAATGTGGTTAGGTGGCTAACCCCAGTCCGCAAGGGCGGAATGGGCGTAGAAGGCCTGAATAATTTGGTGTTCGATGCTATCAAGCACAAAATCAGAAAGCGGGAAGGCCATTTCTATCAAGGTCAGCCCATTATGATTGTAAAGAATCATCATCCTCAACGACTATCAAACGGTGAGGTTGGTGTAATCTGGCCTGACAGCAAAGGAAAGCTCTATGCGTGGTTTTACCAGGATAGTCAAGCTTCGGGTCAAAACGGTTCAAGTCAGAAAGCTTCGGCAAATGCGGGAGACAGTGCTGACAAGACGCTAGCGCAAAAACAAGCGTTGCGCAGCATATCGCTATCAAGAGTACCGCAGTTTGAAACTGTGTATGCCATGACCATACATAAATCTCAAGGCTCTGAGTTTAACCATGTCGTACTTATTTTACCTAAGCCTGATAGCGAGAAAGCCGCCAATTTATTTCATCGAGGCCTAGTGTACACAGGGTTAACCCGTGCTAAAGACGGCTGCTTAATCATCTCTGACAACGCAACATTTACCCACATGGTTCAACGGGTGGATAAGCGTTATTCCGGGCTGTCTGAAGTAATTAGCCTGCACTTAGAAAGCACATCAAACGCCACCCCAGAAATCGAATAAAAGAAGATGTACTCTGCCCTCCAAATTTTGGGGCAGAGTACACTTCTGTTTGGTTATTTTACTGGCGTAAAAAGGCACAGGCCGCGTTTGTTAATATCAATTGGGGTTTTGCTGATTAGATAAATGCGGGTGGGGGCAGTTACACGCAAAATTCCGCCTTCGGCATTTAAAAACTGTGAAGGCAAAAGTACAGACGTGTCTTCACTTTCTGAATTGTCGGTCTCGGCTTTCACTGCAAAGTGTGACAAACCGCAGTGATCCAGCCAACCTAATATATTATCTGGCGTTGCCACAAAATTATCGTGCTTCAATACGCTGCTATGTAGCGTAATATTCGCACCGAAGACGGGCTTATTCTCTATCGCCATTTGCGTGTTAGGCTTTAAATGCAGACGGTATAGTCCGTGTGCTTCAGGCACAATGTCATCATTCGCATCTGTATTATTCACTAACGTAAGCATACAAAGTTTCACAGGTTAGTTTGGATGGTTTTATTTTGGTGGACTTACGGCTAGCCTGCGTTGATGTGGATCAACTGCCCTCGGGTTTACGCACTTTGTATAAAAAATTAGGTTTCTTGTGCAACAAGCATCTCACCAAGACGCTGAATAGCTTCGGTGCGCGCAGCCTGCGTACTATCAATGAAATTAAAACGCAGGCAATGTCGATACTTACCTGTTATGGTTAGCACTTAAAATTGCCACTGGCCCCGTAGATGAGCCAGTAGACCTGGTAGAAAACAAAATTAAATCGACCAAACGTCAAGGGCCGCTCAAGTGGTGGGAAGGGGCATTATTCCAGTTAATTAACCCTAAAGCATGGATGATGGCGTTAGCCAGCGTAGGCACGTTTTCACTGCCTGGCGAGCACTACACCCAATCTGGTATTGCGATTGTTACCGCTTTTGCCATGATTGGTTTTCCAAGCATCTCGCTTTGGGCAGCGGTAGGCGCAAAAATACGCGTGTGGTTGAGTTCGCCAACTCGAAGACGGCAGTTTAACCTTTCAATGGGCGCGGCCACAGCAGCCACGATATTTTTGATAGTGTAACGGTTATATTAACTGGACGCTGGCCTTTTGGGTGTAAACCGATTGGCTGGTGTCTTTCAAAATTTTACAAAAGGAGCAGGTCTTCATGGAATTGAACCAAGTTACGTTACCCGTTACCAATATGGTCGAAGCGGTGGAGTTTTACCTTACACTTGGGTTCACTCAAATTGTAGATACACCGCATTATGCCAGATTCACCTGTCCTGAAGGCTCGTCCACTTTTTCGCTCTCTTTAGAAAGCGAAAGTGCTCAAAATCACAGTGTGATCTATTTTGAACACGAGGCGCTAGACGAGTTGTATACCTCTCTTGTGGAAAAAGGTATTCGTTTTGAGCAGCCGCCAACGCAGCAGCGCTACCTTTGGAAAGAGGCCATTTTAAGAGATCCATCTGGCAACAAAATAAAGCTGTACTGGGCAGGAGAGAATAGAGTGAACCCGCCTTGGAAAGTGGAAATAAAGCAGTAGCCATTTAGATAAGCTTCAAGAAAAACCGAGATAACCAGTGACAGACTCCCAAACTAGCGTGCACTTTCGCTTAACAAAGTTAGATGCCATGCAGGCGTATACGCTAAAACGAGAAATTGAAGGCGCTTACTTCAGTAAACGAGAAGAACTTGTAGATGAAAAAGGCTCAGGTGCGTTCATTGGCATGGTGCCTTTAAAAGAAAGCCTGTTTGACGAGCTCAATGATTACGTTATTCGCCAGCAAATTCAATATGATGACTGCGATATTTATGTTGAATCAAAAATTGCTAACGGTGATATTGCCGTGCCAAGGGTGGTAAACAAATTGCTCAAATACATCGACTGCAAGCTGACTTTCGCTTTTGCGAAGTAGTTTCAATTGAGGTGCGCTACCTAAGCGTGAACCGCCAAGGCAAGGTTGTGTCATCCCGTGCACCTAGCTTACCGGTTTGATCGTCTTTTGCGTAGTCTATGCCGATGCGAGGCGAACTAGTGATATGTTTACTAGCAATGGCATGGTTACTTTCCTCAATCCAAATCAAAGTGTTGTTCACTACAGGCTCACAATTAAGCGCAGGTGTTATCGCAAGAGCTTGTGTCAGCTTAGCTGGACCGTCACAACAGGTGTTTTTCCATGGCAAGATCCTGATGACCACGATAGGCTTCCGGTTCTGTTATCGCTTCCCCGGTTAGTACGCCGTCGACATTACTAAACAGGAAGTTACCAATGAGCGTCTTTGCTATATTGACGACATCGCTATCAGTGAAAAAAGAACGCTGCATTTTTCGTTTAGGTTTACTAATCAACAAATTAAGACGACTTCGTAATTTCGCTGTGAGATTTTAGCACTTTGCTACCGTCGTCCTGTTCAATGAGATATGCTGGGTCGCTGTCGCTAGCCTCTCGTTTTACCGACGAACCCTTAATCGTGCGCTCTACATCATTGGTAAATTTTTCTCTGATATTTCCCGTTGCACTACCGTTTCCCCATTCCCATTCTACTTCTGTGTTTACCGCATAATGTTTCATAATTATTCCCTAAGCCACTAAATCAACTATTCACTTAGTTGTTTAACGAAAAGAATAAGACCTGAGTTCAAAAAGGGGATAAATAAGGATGGTAAAAAAAGACAGAAGATTTGAAACCCTAAGAAAGGGTTTCAATTTGTTTTTGTTTGGGTAGTTGTTTTTGTGTGGCTGAACTCCCGGCGGTAGCAATAACGACTAAAGCCACTGCAAACCATTGTGAAAGCGTGAGGGTTTCATCAATAATGATGAACGCCGCTATGGCTGCAACGGCAGGCTCAACACTCATCATAATGCTGAAGGTTTGCTTAGGCATATTGCGCATTGCACTCATTTCTAACGTATACGGGATAGCCGACGAGAATACGCCTACAGCGAACCCGATGAAAATAGCCTGTGGCGAGAGTAAGGCGACACCTTGACTTGCAACGCCAATAGGCACTACACAGATAGCGGCCACTAGCATGCCTAATGTTACCGTAACACCGCCAGAACCTTCGTTGCCTGTTTTGTTTCCAAATACGATGTAACCGGCCCAAAACGCTCCGGCTGTAAGGGCAAGAATAACGCCGACGGGATCTAAGCTCTCGGCCGACGCGCCGCCAATATCGGGAAGCAGCAAACAAACGCCTGCAACGGCTAAAATAGCCCAAGCAAAGTCTCTCTTTTTTCTGGCACTAAAAAATGCCACAGCCAATGGTCCGGTGAACTCAAGCGCAACACCTATGCCAAGGGGAATACGCTCAATCGCAAGATAGAAGATGATATTCATTGCGCCTAAGCAAGCGCCGTAGAAAATAACGTTACGCCATCCTTTTGCGCTTAAGCGCGCTCTCCAAGGCCTAAAAATTATTGTTAACACCAACGCGGCGAAAAACGCACGAAGAGCACTGGTGCCTTCAGGGCCGACGATAGGAAAGAGTTGTTTCGCAAACGATGCACCAGACTGTATGGTTACCATCGCCAGAAGCACTGCGACTATGGCAAGTAAAAAACGTTGATTCACAATATATTGCAACCTGGATGAGACAAAACAGGATTATATTTGTTCTAAAACTGAAATGCTCGTTGATAAGGGAAAGTATTGAAAATTAAAAGGTGATAACAGCTAGTTTCATTATTTTAAACCAATGAGCCTTTTACTTTGCAGTTAGAATACACATGAAAAGTAAGTGAAATAACCAAGATCTGAATGGTGGGCAAAGCACAAGCGTGTATCATGATTATCTCGCACAAATAAATGGAATAAAGACATGGAAATGCGACAACTCTCTTCACCGATAGATATTAAAGGCTTTTCGGTGATTACCAATAATCACACTGAATTCTCACCACAGGGAAAGATACCCACACTTTGGCAAAGGTTTGATAATTCGATAGCTGTTGACTATAAAGACGGCGAGCGAGTGTATGGCGTGTATTTCAACTACGAATCCGATCATTCCGGTGACTTTTCCGTGTTGGCTGGGTTTGACGGTGACTCAGTGCCCGAACATTTAAAGGTTGAGCACATCACTATTCCCGCAGGAAAGTATCTCGTTTTTTCGCGACAAGGTGAAATGCCGCAAATTGCCATTGATGCATGGAGCGATATTTGGCGCTATTTCACAGAAGGAGGTGCCGAGTATGAAAGGACGTTTTCAATAGACTTCGAGCACTATGTGAATGGCAACCATATAGACGTTTATATAGCAATAAAATGACGTCATGTTAACTTTATAATAAAAAAACGGCGCTAATAAGCGCCGTTTTTATCATTGCTCAATATTACGTAAATTACATTTTGTACGCTACGGTAACGTATCCGAAGCGGCCAATGTTGTCGTACGCGCCGTCTATTGAACCCGTGCCTGTCGTGCCCGTCGGTAGCGCACGGTTAAACAGGTTATCAATACCCACGGTTAGGCTAACACCGTTAGCAAAGTTGTAACCCGCGGTCACGTCAGTCACAGCGTATGAAGGCAGTTCCATACGGTTGCTCGGATTTGGGTTACGCGCTAACTCTTGGTTGTCGTAAAGGCTTGAACGTTCTAGGTAGCGAGTTTTCCAGCTTGCTTCCCAATCACCACGGCTATAGTTGATGGTGAATACACCCTGCCAATCAGATTCACCTGCCGTACCTGCGTACTGATAGAATACTTCAGGGTTATCTTGGAATGGGAATTCTTTGCGGTCTTTAAGGTAAGTCGCAATCAAGCTAGTACGGAATGCGCCTTCTAGCGCGTCGAAATCATATCCTAGTTCGAAGTCGATACCCTTGGCTTCTTGACCCGCGATGTTCAATGCATAGCTACGAATCTGAGTGATTTCACCGGTAGTTCCATCACGGTCGATAAGGCCACAGTATACGTTGTTAATACCCGACTCAGAGTCAACACAGCGGTCCAAAATTGTTTGGCCGTCAATAGACGAAATCGCGTCTGTCAGCTCGATTTCCCAGTAGTCAACAGTAGCGGTAAAGCCTTCAAACCAGCTAGGAGTATAGACAACACCTAGTGTTTTAGAGATTGAGCTCTCCGCTTGCAAGTCGATGTTTCCACCGTTTACGCCTTCTAGCGTTGCTGAGTCGTAATCAGAGTTGAAATCTGCAGGGATACCTAACGCTGCACAGTTTGCAATGCGTTGGTCGGCGTTGGCTAAGTCAGCAAGGTTGTCTGTACGACATGGATCGTCTACGCGGAAGAAGGTTTGGCTTGCTTCACCATAAAGTTCACCGATGTTCGGCGCGCGTAGTGCAGATGATTTTGTCGCACGTAGACGTAAATCTTCATACACTTTCCAATCTAGACCAAGCTTCCAGCTTTTCGCGTTGCCAATCGAAGAGTAGTTGGCAATCCGCGCCGCAGTATCAAATGTCAGCATTTCTACGCCAGGGAGATCGGCAAGTAGTGGAATAGTAACTTCAGTAAATACTTCTGATACATCGTAATCGCCTTTATCTTCACCTAGAGTGTTGAAAAAGGTACCCGCTGCATTATCAGGTTCTTCAATTTCGCTTTTTTCTTTGCGATATTCAACACCGGCTGCAAAGCCAACGTATCCTGCAGGTAATTCATAAATACCAGAGTTTGCGATGGTTGCGCCAGCGTTGTATTGTTCAATTTTGCTTGTGCCAACTGATGTAGTATTGACGTAGTCAATTGCTTCTTGTGAAGGCTGACCAAAGCCCATAATGTTCAGCGGTACACAGCCGTCATCACTACCTGACGCACAAACAATGTTTCCATCGCCGTCAGTTATTGCGTTAAGTGCATTCTCGAAGTTTTGCAAAACAAGGTTGTTGCGGTTCTCACGCTCTAATTCAGTTTTGCCGTAGTTTACAAATGCCTCGTAGCTCCACTCGTCACCAATGTAGCCTTCAATACCTAGCACGTAACGATAAGTTTCACGCTCGTCTGCTTCGGTGCGGCGCCCTAGGTCAGTCATCATGCGGTTAAGCTGAATGCTGTCTAGTTCGTTTTCATCCATGTATGCGGCAACGCTATCATCTAGAAAGGCATTGTTACGATAAATGGTTGTCTCTGAGCCGCCATAGAAGAAAGCAGGCTGACCCATTGTAATTGCACGAGTACGCGCGTACTTAGCCTGTGCATACACTGTGGTGTCGTCGTTTAGCTCGTAGTTACCTTTTACATTTAGGTTAGTACGATCAAACTCAGGCTGAAGCTGCGTAAACTGGCGCAGGTTAAACGAATCACAGTTTGCGCAGAACGCACCGTCTACTTGGTCACCGGTGTAGATTTCGCGAATTGAACCGTCAGCGTTGAAAGTCTGAGAGTTGCCGCCAAAAACGCCAGAGTTGTTTAGTGTGTAGTAGCCCGCATTAGCAGTGTAAAAGTTGTCAGGAAATGCCGTTGAATTTAACTGGTCTTCACTGCGCTCGTATCCCATGATGCTTTCAAAGCTCATATTACGATACGACGTTGCAGTCCAAGGGTTGTCAAGGGCCTCTAAAGCTTCTTGTGAGCTGTATTCGGCTGCAAAAGCAATGTTGCCGCGATCATTGTCGAAGTTAAAGCCGTATGATGCTTGGTATTTATCGTTCTTATAACCGTTTTCCTGTGCAAAGCCTTGCGTCGCACTCACGTCGAAACCTTCAATGTTCTTTTTAAGAATGAAGTTAACAACACCAGTTACTGCATCTGCACCATAAACCGCAGAAGCACCGCCAGTAACGATTTCTACGCGCTCAATCCACGAAGTAGGGATGGTGTTGGTATCTACCGCTGCAGAGCCTGCTGAAGAAGATACGTGACGTTTACCGTCTACCAATACTAACGTGCGGTCAGTACCCATACCGCGTAGGTCAAGAATATTTAGACCGGCAGTTCCAATAAATTGACCTGAATTACCCAATGAGAATGTGTTTGCAAGTGAAGGAAGCTCATTAAGCACCTCACCAATGTTCATCGCACCTGAATTAAGAAGTGACTCACCAGAAATGGCTGTTACTGGTGATGGAGCGATAGCGCCCTGACGAGAGATACGAGAACCGGTGACCTGAATTTTTTCAACGTCAGCGCTTTCATTTGTTGAGTCCTGTGCAAGAACGTTGCCTGAGGTCAACGCGACACTTCCTGCTAATGCTAACTGAACTGCAGTTGCAATATTTTTCATGGATTGTTCCTAGTGAATTAGATTTACGTGCTTGTTGTTGGTTAACGCCCCGTAAATAGGCAAGGGCTAGCCAAATTGCATGCGTAGTTTTTACTTATGTTGCAATGGCGCGCATTCTAATTATCTAGTATTAAATAAATCAATTTTTTGCGGTGAATTAAATTCTAGCTATGAAAGAGTTAACTTAATTTTAAAGAATTTATAAATAGTAGGTTTAATTAATATTTTTAAGTTTTGTATTAATAATACTCAATAATTGTTTTTATATTGACCATGTGGTCGAAAAGTGTCTTTTTAGAGCTCTTATTAAGCGGTTTTCGTCTTATTTTTAATTTGCTTGGTTAATTTTGAGTTAGAAGATTTTTGCTCGTATATTGCACTAACTGAGTAAATTTAAACCGTGTATATTAAAGTTTCTTTTTTTAACGTGAATAATAGTTGTTTTGTCGCTGTTTTAAATCAGGTAATTGCTAATGTTGCTCATAAGTTAAATATTTGTTGCTTCTCCATGTGTTATATTTTCTCTCTTATTTCTTAATGATGTTTTTAATTATCCTTGATTCTGTAGAAACTATAAATAATGTAAGGGAGTTAACCTTAAATAAGGTCGAATAGATGAGAATAACGCTGATACTGTTTTGAACCGCTAGAAATAAAAAAGCCCACGTTGATATGGGCTTTAGTGCGCTTTCAAAATGCTCTTGCTTAACAAAAGTTTTGAGGCGTATTAAGCACTGAGCTTCTGAGCTAATTCCTGCCTTACTATTTCAGCGCCAGCGCTGAGCGCCTCAAGCTTGCCTCGAGCAACCTGTCGTGAAAGGGGCGCCATACCACAGTTTGTACAAGGGTAGAGTTTGTCGGCATCCACGTACTTTAATGCTTCACGTAATGTAGCTGCTACTTCTTCTGGTGTCTCTATTGTGTCAGTTGCAACATCAATAGCGCCCACCATCACTTTTTTGCCTTTAAGAAGCGAGATCAGTTCAATGGGTACATGAGAGTTATGGCACTCCAGAGAAACCATATCAATATTGGATTTTGCTAACTTAGGAAAGCTCTCCTCATATTGTCGCCACTCAGAGCCTAATGTCTTCTTCCAATCGGTATTAGCTTTGATGCCATATCCGTAGCAAATGTGCACTGCAGTTTCGCATTTAAGCCCTTCAATGGCTCTTTCTAAAGCGGCAATACCCCATTCATTGACTTCATCGAAAAATACGTTAAACGAAGGTTCATCAAACTGGATAATGTCAACACCAGCAGCCTCAAGCTCCTTTGCCTCTTGGTTTAGTATTTTGGCAAACTCCCACGCAAGTTTTTCGCGACTTTTATAATGGTTGTCGTACAGCGTATCAACCATCGTCATAGGGCCAGGTAACGCCCATTTTATGGGCTGATCAGTTTGGCTCCTTAAGAACTTTGCGTCTTCAACGAACACTGATTTTGGCCGTGTAACAGCATGGGTAACGACAGGTACGCTAGCGTCGTAGCGATTGCGAATACGTACGGTTTTACGGTTTTCAAAATCAACACCGTCAAGGTGCTCAATAAAAGTAGTTACAAAATGCTGACGAGTTTGCTCACCGTCACACACAATATCTATGCCTGATAGGGCTTGTTCCTGAAGCGTAACGCGAAGCGCGTCTTTTTTGCCTTCCACTAATGCTTCATCTTCTAGCTTCCACGGCGACCACAGAGTTTCAGGCTGTGCAAGCCACGATGGTTTTGGAAGACTGCCTGCAATAGAAGTGGGGAGTAGTTTTTTCATGTGATTCGCTTTCTTCTAATCAATAATTTGTATGGATGCGCGAAGGGCAGAACGTGCTGCCCTTATCATAGTTTTGTTGTCGCAACGTGTGCGGTTTGAATATCGCAAGTATCTAAATCAACGGATCAGGCATAGCTTGCTGTGAATTGCGCCAACTTGTGTTGATAAGGCTTTATAAAGTTCTCTTCTACGAACTTGCCCTGTTCAACGGCTAGATGAGTCCGCTCTTCACGGTCATAAACAATGCGAGTCACTGAGTGATCGCTATTTTTCAAGTTTGGTTTGTAGCTTAAACCTGCCTGGGCGTTAGCGTTATAAATCTCAGGGCGATAAATTTTCTGGAAGGTCTCCATCGTAGCAATAGTGCTGATAAGTTCTAAATTGGTGTAGTCGTTTAACAAATCACCAAAGAAATAAAATGCAAAAGGAGCAGCACTGTTTGGTGGCATGAAATAGCGCACGTTTAAGCCCATCTTCTTGAAATACTGTTCAGTTAGTGATGATTCATTAGGCTGATATTCAACACCTAAAACGGGGTGCTGATTTTCTGTTCGACGGTAGGTTTTATTGTCGGAAACGCTTAAACAAATGACCGGCAGCTTTGAAAAATGTGCTTTATAGGCTTCTGAATTAACGAAATACTTAAACAACTTTCCGTGCAGATCACCAAAATCGGTAGGGACACTGAACGAAGACTGGCCACGATTGTGATTAGATAGACGAACGCTAAAGTCATAATCGCGAACATAAGACGAGAAGTTGTTTCCTACAATACCTTGAGTGCGTTTACCCGTTTTTTTGTCAATTATATTGGTTTGTAAGATTTCGATAGTTGGGAATGTGTTGCCGTTACCCTCAACGTCGATATCTACCGACACAATTTCAAGTTCGACAGCATAGCGATCGCCACTTTCATTATCCCAGTTAGCCAGTGCATTGAAGCGGTTGTTTATCATGCTTAGTGCATCGCGCAAATTTTCTTTGCGGCGTTGACCACGAGCTAAATTGGCGAAGTTGGTGGTGATGCGTGTGTTGTCTGAAGGGCGATAATCTTCATTAAACTGAACGCTGTTAATAGTAAAAGAGAAATCTGTGTTCACGTTGTTGTTCATGAGAATGCGCTTCTATTCCTAAAGTTAAACCGAGTAGTGAGACTGCTGTAAAAGCTATGAACACGTTATACGTTGATTTAACTATGAATAAAAATGACTTATTTTCATTTTATCATGAAATATTGTCATGTATTGGGCGGGCGAAGAGCTAGTCGCCTACTATTGAGGCGGTAGATCTTTACTTGAAGTTGAGGTTTGCCACGAAATGCACAAATGATGCGTGTCTGATAGAACGTAATCATCACCGCCACAGTGACCAGTTTTTGTATGTGGCGGTCTATCCGCCACTAATGATTGCGTAACGCATCAATTAATTCGTCTTTGCTCATGTTAGAGCGACCTTCAATGCCGACTTCCTTGGCCTTTTGATACAGTTCCTCTTTAGTGCGATCCTCGTACTTTTTGCCTTTTCCACCATCTTTAGAAGGGGTTTGTTCGCTATTGGCTTGCGCATTGGCAATGCGCGCCGACTTCTCTTTGCTATAGCCTTCGTCGCGAAGGGCTTCGTAAGTGTCGTCGTTTTTAATTTGGTTGCCGTGGTCCTTAGCCATATTTAACTCCTGTTTTGCATACTGAGTAATCGATTAATGTTTCGTCGTAATTCTTACTCTGTATTTATATAGATGGATTACACAGTCGTTTAAAAGGCAGGCTTCAAGTGCGAAGAACCAATAGCGAGAGAGTGCTGCGCCTTTAACATCAGAAAAAATGTCATTCATCGCAAACGCCAAAAACGACAAAATAACGCTGCACCGTAATGTAACGACTTAACGCGTTAAAACTTCTTATGTTGTCAATTTTAGTGCGCCACATGCACGTAAAAAGTGCAATTATGTCAATGGTTTAGGTTTTTTATGCTATTGCGCGTTCAAAATTAAGCCTTTAGTCTAAAGTGAATATAGACGGAAGACAGAGCGAAATATGAATAAAAATGAACAACAGAGCACCGTGAATTCTTCACGCCGTAATTGGTTAAAGTCAGTGGGATTAGGTGCAGGCGCGGTAGCGCTAACGACCAGCGTTGACAGTATTATGGGCGACCTTCGTGCCGCAGGGATGCAAACTGAACACTTTCCGTCTGCTACCCCCAATGTAAACGATGGTCTTATTCGCTTATCGTCAAATGAAAACGCCTTTGGGCCGTCAAAAAAAGCCGCAAAGGCAATGCAAAGCGAGCTTTTAAACCTAGCGCGTTATACCGACGCTACGGTTGAAGTGTTAGCGCAAAAAATTGCTGAGCAAGAAGGCGTATCTGCTGAGCAAATCGTAATTACGAATGGCTCTTCACCTATTCTTTTTGGCTATGCGGACTGGATCACCAAAAACGGCAATAAGCTGGTAACGTCTATGGCAACCTACGAAGGCGTACCACGTGGCGCTGAGTTTATGGGGGCAGACGTGACCTACGTGCCGCTAGCCAATGATATGACTTTTGATCTAGATGCAATTGAAGCAGCAGTAACCGAAGATACGACTGCTGTGTACGTATGTAATCCAAATAATCCGACAGGGAGCATGGTAGATGCGGCGAAGCTTACCGCTTTTGCAAAACGCGTATCGAAAAAAGCACAGGTTTTCATCGATGAAGCCTACATTGAAATGTCTGATGCTTACCCAGCTAATGTGCAATCGAAGCTAGTAGCTGAAGGGTACAATGTGGTGATTTGCCGCACCTTCTCTAAAATTCACGCCATGGCGGGACAGCGTCTCGGTTACGCCATCATGCCTGCTGAGCAAGCTAAAACAATGGGCGGTATGCTGCGCATGGGTGGTGTGAATTACCTGGCATTAGTAGCGGGTATGGCGAGTATGGACGACCACGGAAACTTAAACACGATGCGTTCGCGCATTAAAACTGAGCGTGAAAAGTTAGTGAAAGTAGCCAAAGAGTTAAAGCAGCCGTTTGCGCCAAATCCACAAGGGAATTTTATTTACATGGATACGGGCATGCCGCACGATAAATTTGCAGAAAAGATGAAAGCTCAAGGTATAAAGGTTGTAGGGCGCACGTGGCCTGGGTACGACTCATGGTCACGTATTAGCGTAGGGACACCTGAAGAAACTGACGCGTGCGTTAAAGCATTAAAAGCGGTACTCGCTTAAAAAACAACAATAACACCTAGCGTAGAGAGAAAAGGCTGAACGCAATTTGTGTTCAGCCTTCGTTTTTTGAATCGCTATTTCTCGATAGCAAATGTTAAGCCTGCTTTTTCTTCTAAACGGCGGATAAGCTTGTTACCAAGTGCTGCCGCAGGTGTGAAGAAACCACCAGATAAACTAACGTCTTTGCACAAGCAAAGGGCAGATTCTGAAATCATTTTACTGGTAGAGCCGTAGCCTGGATCCTTGTCGCCTTTTACCGATACGGCTAGCATATCACCATTGGTAGCGGTACCCACAAACATGACATCGTAAAAGCCATTTTCGCGCTCTTCTTTGCTCGGGCCTTCACCTGGTTTAGGGCCATCATCACTAGCAAGCGACTTATCTTTGGCAACGTGATTCGCCATGGCTTCACCTTTCTCACCTGGGCCGGTCATCATCATTTCATCGTATTGGAAGTTTTTGCCGTAGCTATATCCGCCCAGATAGTTAGTGCGATGAACGTTTTTCGTATTAATAGCCGCCATAATAAATGGTGCAACCCATGTGCCTAATTGCTCATCGAAGTAAGGTTTATTGCCGTCGGGCTGTGGCTGATTTGATGCGCCGTCGGTTAACGAATGCGGGTTAATAAGCGCCGCCATCACAGACTTATCTTTGTGCGCTGCCGCCATAGTTGCTTTCAAGCTGGCCGCGGTTCCGCCAGAAAAAGTGCCCTGCATTTTGCGAACGCGACCCTTTACATATTCAATGACATGGCCAGTTTGCTTTTTGGCATGTTCTTGAAGGTAGTGCACACCAAGGTCAAAAGGCACAGAGTCAAAGCCGCACGAGAACACAATGTTTGCGCCGGTTTCTTTAGCTTTCGCTTCGTATTTGTTGATCATTTGGTGCATCCAGGCTGGCTCACCGCAAAGATCTGTATAGCCGGTGCCGTTATCGACACATGCAGAAAGTAATTTTTCACCGTAAATTTGGTATGGACCTACGGTGGTAAGTACTACCGCCGTGCGCTTTGTCATAGCGTCAAGTGCATCGGCATCATCACCGTCGGCGACAATGCTTACAACATTGTCACTAATCCCTAACTCTTGTTTTACGTCGTTCAACTTGGTTTCGTTGCGGCCTGCCACTGCCCATTTAACGCTGCTGTCGCTGCCATACTGAGCCTGAAAATATTCAGCTACTAACTTACCCGTAAAACCTGTAGCACCGAAAATAACTACATCAAATTCCCGTTCGTTACTCATTGTTTTGTCCTGTTTTATCTCGTTTCGACACGTGTCATCAATATGCGTTACTCAATATACGCACAAGCACCCATATCTATCATTTTTTTCGGTAATATTTGTCTATTCACGAAATTAAATGGTGAGCATAAAAAAGCGTTAGCTTAATGATTCTACAAACTCAGCAAGCCGTGAAAGCCCTTCCTCCAAGCGTTCAATGCTAGTGGCGAAAGACAGTCTTACGTAATGGTTGGCATTGTGCTCACCAAAATCATTACCCGGCGTAAGCGCTACGTGATGTTGTGAAAGTAGGGCATCACAAAATTCAATTGCAGTTAAGCCCGTATGTTTAATATTGATGTAGGCGTAAAACGCACCGTCAGGCTTTGCATCTAAACCAAGCCCCATATTTTCAAGTGCACTAAAAACAAGGGAAGCACGCTTTTCCAGCGTATGGCGGTTTTGCTCGCATTGCGCCAATGCTTCTGGTGTAAAGCACGCAAGAGCGGCTTTTTGCGATAGGGTAGAGGGGCAAATAAACAAATTCTGCGCGAGTTTTTCAACGATGGGCGTCATTGCTTCAGGTACCACACACCAGCCAAGACGCCAGCCGGTCATGCCAAAATATTTGGAAAAACTGTTTATTACGACCACTGTTTCTTCAAGCTGTGCATTGGCAAGTACGGTTTGAAGTTTGGTATCAGTGCCTAAGGTCGATTGGGAAGCGAATGTATCATTGCGTACATCAAGATCAGCCGAAAGCGATAGATCCAAGTAAATTTCGTCAACAATTAAAAAGCCACCTTTGGATTTGCAGTACTCGCCAATTTTAGTCAACTCTTCTGCATCTATAACCGTACCAGTAGGATTGGCAGGTGTTGCAATAAGTACACCTTTCGTGTTGTGCTTCCAATTATCGGCAACACTTGTTGCGGTTAGCTGAAAGTTATCCTCACTGCGTGTTGGTACCAGCGTTACCTCTGCGCCAAATGCGTTTAAAAAACGTCGGTTACAAGGGTAAGAAGGGTCGCCCAATATCACGTTGTCGCCTGGTTCAACCAAGGCAGCACTTGCCAAAAGTAAAGCGCCAGAAGCCCCAGCGGTCACGACCACTCTAGAAGGGCTTACCGCTACGCTATGTTTAACTTCATAAAAGCGTGCAATGGCTTCACGTAGTTCAGGCATGCCCAGCGCCGAGGTATAGGGAAAAACTGGGGCATTTAAGCTTTCTTTCATTGCGGCGAGGACTGCCGCGGGTGCGCCGAAATCAGGCTCGCCTAAATTAAGTCTTATAACATCTTTACCTTGCTGTTCTAGTGCCGTGGCTTTTTCGCCATAGGCCATAGCAAGAAACGGAGAAATCGCCGTAGCGCGAGAGGCAAACTTCAAAATAAACCCCTTATTAGTAGTGCCAATTCAAACTGTACCGCAATTAGGGATCACTCTTGGTTATGATTCAAGGGAATTCTTCGAGAAGTACAATTAACTCGCTGACTTACTTCATAGCTAACTATTTAAACGAACAAACTTTTCGGCCAACTCGTCTAGTGATTCTTTATTGTGCGGGTCAGGCTTAACAACATCTATTGGGCATACCGCTACGCAAGTGGGCGCATCGTAATGCCCCACGCATTCTGTACAGCGTAATGGGTCTATTTCATACACTTTACTGCCCATGCTTATAGCGGCATTAGGGCATTCAGGTTCGCACATGTCGCAGTTAATGCAGCTATTAAGAATAAGCAGTGCCATGCATTATGCCTCGCTCACGTTTTCGGGTGTTACTGCGTTAGCCGCTTTTCGAAACGGATTGCGGGTATCAACGCCTTCATCTAAATTTCGCAGCAGTAGGGCAAAGTTTAAAGACACATCGCTAGGAATTGGTATTCTTACTTGGTGTCCTGAACCTTTAGCATCCTTAATAGAATGGTTTCTCTTATCCAGCATCTCATTTAGAGTAAAGGTAATGTTGCCGCTTGGCGTCATCAACTCGAGCGAGTCACCTACACAGAATTTGTTTTTAACATTTATAATTGCATAGCCAGACTCTTCACAACGATCAATCACTTCACCAACAAATTGCTGTTTATCGCTGACTGAGTGGCCATACTCATAGTTCTGATACGCGTGGTGTGCATGGCGACGCAAGAAACCTTCGGTATAACCTCGATGAGCTAAAGTTTCCAAGCTTCCCATTAATGTACTATCAAAAGGCTTTCCTGCTACCGCGTCGTCAATTGCTTTTCTATAGACTTGAGCGGTTCGGGCACAGTAGTAATGTGATTTAGTGCGGCCTTCTATTTTTAAACTATGCACGCCCATTTGGGTTAACCTGCCAACATGTTGCACGGCACGCAAATCTTTAGAATTCATAATATAGGTGCCATGTTCGTCTTCAAAAGCTGGCATCAGTTCTCCAGGCTTTTCCTTTTCTTCTAACATAAACACTTTGGGGCTTGGCGTGCCTTCACCAAGGGTAGGAATTACCACTTGAGGTGCTGTAACTGCCTTATTAATCTCACTGGTTAGAACGATGTCGCCAGTTTCGTTTTCCTCGCCTGCCTTAACATCGTAAGACCATCGACAAGCATTGGTACAAGTGCCCTGATTCGGATCGCGTTTATTCATATATCCAGACAATAAGCAGCGGCCTGAATACGCCATACAAAGCGCGCCATGCACAAATACTTCTAACTCCATGTCTGGAACATGTTCGCGAATAGTTTCAATTTCTTCCAAAGAGAGCTCTCGAGACAAAATAACGCGCTCAATACCTTGTTTCTGCCAAAACTTCACCGTGGCGTAGTTCACCGCATTGGCCTGCACACTCAAGTGAATAGGCATTTCAGGGAAGGCGTCGCGCACCATCATAATAAGCCCTGGGTCCGACATAATTAACGCATCGGGCTTCATAGCAATTACTGGTGAAATATCTTTTAAGTAGGTACCTAGCTTACTGTTGTGCGGAGCAATGTTGCTTACTACATAGAACTTTTTACCTAAAGCATGTGCTTCTTCTATGCCTATCGCTAAGTTTTCAAGGCTGAATTCGTTGTTTCTTACGCGAAGCGAGTAGCGTGGCTGCCCAGCATAAACAGCATCAGCGCCATAGGCGAAAGCGTAGCGCATGTTGCGTAAGCTACCCGCAGGTGCAAGCAACTCTGGCGCGATTAACGTTTGGTTTGGCAATGTTGAAACTGAGTCTTCACGTAGGTTAGAAGAGCTGCGATTAGGTGATAATTTTGAAGTCATAGATAAAAACCGCTACTAGACGCTTTAAACAAGGCGGCGGATTTTATAAGCCGTAAAATACCTCTACAACTCAAACAAAGCTTGGTGTTGACCAAGATCAAATAATTTGTTGTCGCTTGTGTTTTTGAATGTTTAAACGGCAATTGAGCTGAGTCAATGCCAGCTGTTTTCTTCCATATAGTTGCGTTTTTAGTGCATTACCTTCGGTAGGAAAAACCAAGCCTGTTCACAGCTAAATAACAAGCAAAAAGAGCGCATTAAACGATGAACAACCTTGGGCAAAACCCGCCACATAGGGTAGGCTAGAAATTCACAATAATAAGGACTAACTGCATGCTACAATTGAACATTTTTCATAAAGCGGCGCGACAAGTAAAAGCATCGGGTAAATCGGCCATTGCGATTACGGTATTATTTGTCGTGTCTACGTCTTCCGCGTTGGCTGCGCTGCCAAGCATTGGTGAATTCACCAGCGATATGACCAAAAAAGATGGTTTAATTCCTGTTTACTATGACGATGAAAGCGACAAAGTTTACTTGGCGGTGCCAACAGCCCACGCCGAATATCTGTTTCAAAGCAGTTTGCCTTATGGCGTAGGGTCTAACGACATTGGCCTTGATCGCGGCCAGCTAGGCAATACGCGTTTAGTAAGCTTTGAAAAATTTGGAAACAAGGTTTTATTAAAGCAGCACAACACCAAATACCGAGCAGCCCATGGCAGCGACGCTGAGAAACAGAGCATTGATGAAGCCTTTGCTGATTCGGTTATCGCAGGTTTTACGCTGGTAGCCAAAAACGACAGCGCCAGTCTAATAGATTACACACCGTTATTATTAAGCGATATCCATGGCATTGGCAATCGCTTAGCGGGAACTAACCAAGGCAGTTTTAGCGTAGATAACATGCGAAGCGGCGTGTATTTACCTAAAACCAAAGGCTTTGAAAAAAATACTGAATTAGAGGCTTTAGTCACCTTTGCAGGTAAGAAGCCAGGCGAATACGTGCAGCAAGTTACGCCCGACCCAGAAAGCTTGTCGGTGCACTTGCATCATTCGTTTGTGGCGCTGCCTGACGACAATTACACGCCCAGAGAGTACCACCCGTACTCGGGCTACTGGAAATTCAGTTACTTTGATTATTCAACGCCTATCAGCGAGCCTACTGAACAGCGTTTTATTACCCGCCATCGTTTAAACAAGAAAACCCCGCATGCTGCAATGAGCGAAGCAGTAGAGCCTATTGTGTATTACCTAGATCCTGGTATTCCAGAACCCGTAATGACCGCGCTTAAAGAAGGGGCGAGCTGGTGGAATCAAGCCTATGAAGCCGCAGGCTACAAAGATGCGTTTCAGGTGAAAGTATTGCCCGAAGGTGCCGACCCAATGGACGTGCGCTATAACGTAATCAACTGGGTACATCGCGCAACGCGCGGTTGGTCTTATGGGTCGTCGGTTGTCGACCCGCGCACTGGTGAAATTATCAAAGGTCACGTTACGCTCGGCTCATTGCGTGTAAGACAAGATTATTTAATTGCCCTTGGCCTAACCAGTCCTTTTAAGGACGGCAGCACCGACACCACTGCACAGCAAGAAATGGCTTTAGACCGCATTAGGCAGCTTTCAGCCCACGAAGTAGGGCACACATTGGGTATAGCCCACAACTTTGCGGCAAGTGAAAATAACCGTGCGTCGGTAATGGATTATCCTCACCCCAAAATTAGTATTAAAAACGGCAAAATTAGCCTAGAAGGCGCGTATGACAAAGGCATAGGCGCATGGGATATTCACGCCGTAGCGTATGGCTATCAAGACTTTGCCAGCGATGTAGAAGAAGCCGAAGCCTTGGCAAAGATTATCGTAAAAGGCCGCAATGAAGGCTTGAGCTTTAAGTCAGACCCAGATACGCGCAGCAGTCGTCATGCATCAGCAAACGGCCATATGTGGGAAAACGGTAGCAATCCGCTAGATGCTTTCGATGAAATTTCACAAGTACGCGAACTGGCGTTAGCCAATTTAGGTTTAGACACCCTAAGCCCAAATAGCAGTTTATCCTCGCTTGAAAATGCTTTAGTGCCTATTTACTTACTCCACCGTTATCAGTTAGAAGCCGTTGCAAAGCAAGTCGGCGGTTTAGTGTATGAATACGAGCGCAAAGGTGACTACACCCAAGCACAGGGCCAACAGTTTGTAGCACCTGCGGTGCAGCAGCGCGCAATGCAACAGTTAATTACTGCCACTACTGCTGATTACCTGACTATACCTGAATCGGTACTCGCCCTTATTCCACCTACAGCCTATGGCGACGATATTACTCGCGAGCACTTTAAGGGCAAAATGGGGTTAATGTTAGACCCTGTTTCTGCCGCTGCTTCAGCATCTAACTTTGCGTTTGAATTACTATTGCACCCAGAGCGCTTAAACCGCTTAGAGTGGCAAACAAGAAGTAGTAATGACAGACGCAAAAAAGTAGGCGTTTCTATGCTGGTGAAGCAAATACTTAACGTTCACTGGTATAAAAATAAGTCACAAAGCCCATTAGCAAAACGCTTACAGTTAGTGGCGTTAAATGCAGTGATGAAAGCAGTAACTAACGATAAGTTGGCGCCTGAAGTAAGAATGGAAGCCGAACTTGCTCTTCTTGAATTTAGCGAATGGTTAGACGACAAAGCAGACGACAATCAGTATGAAATACTGAAAGAACAGTTCGATACTTATTGGGCTAGTAAGGCATGGCCAAGTACCTTTGAAGTAGAGCCGCTACCGCCAGGTTCGCCGATTTAAGGAAGTTGATAATTAATGTTAGGGACAACGCAATTAGAGCAAAATCATAGCCCGAGTAACAAGCAAGTGCCGCAAAGAACCTTTGCGGCCTTGGTCACATCCTTACTCGCTGTACTAATTCTGATATTAGTTCCATTAGTGGAAAGTCTGCATGGTGGTGTGCTGTGGGGCTTAAACTACCATTCCCCCAAGTTTATGTCACAGGTCGGCGACGCGTTAGCCTTAGTTAAGCTTATAGCGCTTTGCGCAGGTGTGTACCTGCTTTTCACGCAGCACGGTAGATTGAGATATCTTGTTAAAAGTAAATGGTTATCTGTTGTTTTGAGCTGTATTTTAGCAATAGTGGCTTTCATTCAGATTGCGATAGGTCTATTAGGTGTACTGATTGATGCAACACTAGGATCCAACCGAGACTACTTTCATAAAGAATTTGAAATAGGAAATAACACTATTTACGTGTTTACCGCAGACCCAGGTGCCATGGGTACGGCCTACCATTATTTCTATTTAAAATGCCCACTTCCTTTAGACCGCTATGAACTAACATTTATTGAAAAAACAAATTGGGTATGGGAGCTAGAGCTTAAAGCTTCTGATAATGGTTTTGACGTATTTAATCAGCGTGGTGGGTTTAAATATCGCGTTAGTTTGGGTGAAGTAGGGTGTGGTTAGGTACCTTGTAACTCTGCTCTGAGTGAATGAAATCTTGTGTGGTTATCGTTAAGTGATACTATAGTGATACATTTGAAAGCTGGAACCTGCATCGTGAAAGTAGAATTAGTTACTACATTAAAGAGACAAGCCACAAAAATTCTGCAAGACCTGCACACTTCAAAAGAGCCTGTTTTGATTACTGAGCGTGGTCAGCCATCGGCTTACTTAGTTGATGTTGATGATTATGAGATGATGCAAAAGCGCATGTCGATTCTGGAAGGTATCGCAAAAGGTGAGCAGGCAATAAGAAATGATGACGTTTTAACTAACTTGCAGGCCAAAGAGAAAATGGATAAATGGCTGAAATAGTATGGACAGAACCTGCTCTAAATGACTTGGACAAGATTGCTGAATACATAGCGGTATCTAATTTAGTTGCGGCAAAGAAACTGGTTAAAGAAGTCTTCGCCAAAGTAGAAATACTTAAGGAATATCCTAAATCAGGAAAGTCAGTCCCCGAATTACCACCCCTCAATTACAGCGAGCTTTATGTAAAGCCCTGTCGAATTTTTTATAAATTTGAGGACAACAAAGCCTTTATTTTGCACGTAATGCGGCACGAACAAGATCTTAGGCGCTTTTTATTAGATTAGCGTTGATTCATTTTAAGTACACTTGGTGAACACAGCAGTTTTATTCGTTACTTACGGCTTGTGCCAAAAGCTGTCATTCGTACCGCCATAAACACTGGCGTCGTTTACAGACTCCGAGATCTTTGATTTGTTATGCAGATTATTCGCTAGGCTGCCCACCTTCAGGAGACCCTTCAGGTTTTCGAAGACCTCCAAGCATCATGGACCGAACCACTAACCTAAGAATCATCCACCATGCATATATGGCCGAGATTGATGATGATGAGTTGTCGTCCAAAAGCCCATGTGCGACCTCATTTCGCAAGTTGAAAGCCAAAGCATCAGTGAAAACACTTTTAATTTCAAAAACTAAATCTTGGCCAAAAATGTTTACTGCATCCGGCAAATCCATCAGTGTGCTCAAACCATTTTCGTTTTCAATACCTTTTCGGTCTATGTTGCTAGTATGTGCACCAACTTCTTTTAATTGAACACGAACGATATGTTCGAGTTGCGGACACAATAGGTGAATTGCATTTCCGAAATCGTGTTCAAAACCTAGCCACAACGCATAACCTAGAAGGTGTTTCCGGTTTTGCGGAACAATAGGAGAATGATGACACAATGCCTCCATGAGTTCTTTCGTAAATCTATGCTCCATAAGCAATTGTCTTAAAGCGGGTAGTATTTGTCCCTCAACAGTAATCTGAGTTTCGATAGAAAATTGCCGCTGAATCTGCCTATGTAAAACTGCTTGGTTGGCCGGATCATCTTCACCTGCATTTAGATTCATTGGTGGTGTTTTTGCGATTACTCTTCCATCGCCACTCATGTGACTGGAGCCAATTAGACTTCCTAGGAGGCTATGCTGCATACTTTCTTTAGCACTATCGGCTAGCCTTTGGTATTCAGGGCCAGGATAAAGTCCGGTAAAATACATTAATGCCTCTTCAATAGAGTGTTTTCCTGAGACATGCGCTATTGATGATTCGACCATATCGGAGATGTCCACTCCCGGTGTTTTCACCAGCCCCATTTCATCTAATGAAGCCTTGCCTGATTCTGTTATCTTTGTACGAATTACTTCTATCTTGCTGTTGACGTTGTAATTCTCACGATTTTTGACTGGAATACGACGGTATGCTTGTATTGCATTTTCATAGAAGGAGTTGGAGACCATATTACTGCCGCCAGATCGAGAATCAGCTTCTTTTTCGAAGCAATCAGCTATCGAAGCCAAACACTCCAGCCAGGCTTGCTCATCACGACACTGTTGGAATTTCTTTGCCGCCAACTCCAAATAAGATCTCGCAGAATTGAAATCACCTTCGCGCTTTAGGCCAGTGCCATATCTCATTAATTCATGTGCTATATTTTCTCTGAGTTCATGATCTATTTTGAGTTTGTCCAGTAAACCCGCGATTCGTAGAGCCATGAATTTATTACTTGGATACTCAATACCAAATGCTCCAAATAGTTGGTTCTTGATATCATTTAGCTTCTCAAAGTCCTTTACTTGCATACATAATCTTGCAGAACGTTCCCAACAGTCATTTATGTCACGATGCCAAGTATCAGGATCGATGGTGTGCACAATATAAGACTCTATAGCGACTTTCGCATGCTCCGGATTTCTTGGCTTTTTACACAGCCATAATAAATCCGCTAGCCTTGCCTTCAACCAAGGCTCAACTATGTCATTCAGTATTACTTCGAAAAAAGCTAAGTCATCTACCGTGAAATCTTCAGGAATAGCCGAACGCCTTCCAGCCTGATAATCTGCAAAATAGGGATTAAAAGGCTCGTTTAAGCTGCCAGGAGCGAGCATCATTGATGCGGCACGTCCAAGTAATTCAAGAATTTTTGCTTGTTCTTCTAAACCAGCTTCAGCCTTCACTTTTGCATGCTTCTGAAGGCTTTGCATGACAGAAGAGTACCCATAATGATTTTCAGGTTGTACGTCATACTGCCATTCGCAGGCGATGAATTGTTGTCGAGCATCATTTAACAAATCAGTCATTCAACTTCCTTGATCTTTAATCCATAAATTGGCAAATCATTCTGGCGCATAAAAGTTTATCAATTGGCAAGTTGCCTCTTTTTCTGCCACTACATCGCCTGTTTATATTTTGCAACAATTTATAACACTGATAATTAGCTGCTACTAGTCAGATAGTGATTTGAAATTTAACATTTTATCTGTTTCAGAAAACAGGCAAATTGCCTGTTAGTATTAATAAGGGGAAAATAACCATTGAGAAATAGAATAGTTTATTCAACGTCCGCTAAACGCTCATTGCAGCCATCGAACTATCTTTGAGCGATGGGCCCTCATGCCGTTTAATTCCAAATAATTAAACGGCAGGAAGTAATTCAAAGAATAAACCAGTGACTTGCGTGAGACGTTCCTACGTACCCTAATCAACCATTTTGTAATAAAGTTTTACTCCATCAACTTGCGTACAAAAATCTACAACTCCTTATAATTCGTAAACACCTTATACAACTGCGTACCACTTAACACCGAAGCCGACGGGAAGTGTAGAATAGGGATCAAATCGCAAGGCGCTTCTAAGGTCCTGCTGCCGTTGTCGGTATCCAGGTCGTCAATATTTAAAATTTGCGCCAGTGGTTCGCCTTTCTTCACCGTTTGGCCTGGTTTCGCCATGTACTCCACCATGCCGCCCCAGTTAGTAAACAGGGTTTTATAGTCTTTTAAATACACGCCTAAACGCTTCATTTCTGTCGGTTTAATATCGCATTCGTGCAATACGCCTTTGGCGTTTAAGTAGCTAAGAATACTGGTGGCGTCTATATTACCTTCGTTAAAGTCGATAACTTCTTGGCTACCCATTTCAAGCGTAAACGCTTCAACGTTAAAGCTTACCTCACGCGCTAAATTAGTTTTTATGCTTTCTTGCAGTGTCCACCATGGGCAGAACGTCGCTTCGTCCAACGCCCCCGCAAATACGTTTGGAATAAAAATACAGTGAGGAATGTTAAATAGCTTGGCGCTGTCTTTGGCGTATTCGGGAATATAAACGTGGCGGGTAGACACCGGGCCGTTGTGGAGATCTAACACGAAATCGGCGTTGACCGCCATTTGCTGTAGCTTTAGGTTTAACTGCTGTGCCAAGCCTAAACCCCATGGTTCAGCCAATTTGTTGTCTATAGCGTTAGACAAGTGAGCACGAAAACGTTGTTTTATGCCTTCAATTGACTCTTCGCGGGTGACTGTTTTGGCGAAATGTTCAACTGCATCTTTATCGAAGAAGTAGCCGCGGTTCCAGTTTGTACCGTTCACAGGATCGAACCGGCCTAATGTGTACTCACCGGCTTTAATGTTAGTACCAATGGGGTTACAGTTGGGCACTAGGATAATTTCGCCGCAAATATCCATGTCTTTTAAGCGCTGAATGAGATGGTAAATAACCACGTTGCCTTGCACTTCAGCGCCGTGAATAGAACTTTGAATATACACGGTGGGGCCAGGGCGCGCGCCCTTCATTCGATAAATTGGCACGTTCATGTTACGTCCAGACGCGTTTTGCGCCACTACCATGTGTTTTTTCACTACTTGGGTTGTCATTTAAATCAACCTATTTTCTGTCTTGTTCTTTGTTTTAGTCTGTTGCTTTTAACCACGTTTTTAGAATTCATGCCGCAAATGCACCTAAACTTAACAAGCACATAGCTCGCAATCTACGCCTTTAGGTAACTTCCAGTTTCGCCACTCGTGCGACAGAGCATCAAACGTCATTAACGTGTTTTTAGGAATATTATCGAAATCCATCAATACTTGCATAGCTAGCATTGCTTGGTAAGTACCAACAATATTTACTACTGGCGAGAATATACCTGCCTCAACACAGCTTAAATCGGATGATTCAAATAGCGTTCGTAAGCATGCATAGCAGCGGCTCTCACCGGGTATAGCAACGAAAAGCTGGCCTTCAAAGCGAATGGCTGCGCCCGATACTAGCGGAGTATTTAGTTTAAAACAAAATAGGTTTATTAAATCTCGTGAGTCTGTATTGTCGGTGCAATCTAGCACAACGTCAGCTCGCTCTATGGCTTGTTTTAATGCTGGTGAAAGCTGAGTAGAGCTGGGCGCCGAAAACGGTTCTGCCATTACGGTAATGTCGCAGTCACTGTTTATTGCAGTAAGCCGCGCTTTAGCCGCCTCTACTTTACTTATTCCTACATCTTGTTCGCTAAACAAGGTTTGCCTTGGCAGGTTGGTGGCCTCAACAGTGTCGTGGTCGATAAGTGTAAGAGAGCCCACGCC